>JACRAL010000029.1 GCA_016213435.1 Bacteroidota bacterium | reverse complement strand
TATGAGCCGTCAACCGAGATACATTATGACTGCCATACCTTGGGGTATTACTCATTCCGCAAACTTACAAAATTGTGTAGCAACTGAAAGTCTTGCGCTGAAAGCGCATAGTTTCAACTAACGAACTGTAACAATGAAAATAATTATCGGCATAACCGACTGCTCCAAGTGGCAAAACTACCACGACTGGTTCGCTGCAGATGAAGTGCAAGTGGTGAAACTTTCTTCGAAAGAAAATAATGTTGAAGACGTTGATAAGTGTAACGGAATTGTTTTATCGGGTGGGGAGGATGTTCATCCTAAATATTACGGATATCCGGAATGGATGGAAAGAAAAAACGAACTGAAATTATATGTAAACGAAGCACGCGATGAATTTGAAATGAAAGTGATCGACCGTGCCGTGAAAAATAAAAAACCTATACTTGGAATTTGCCGAGGATTACAAATAGCGAATGTTTATTATAAAGGAACTCTCATTCCAAACCTCACCCCCAACCCCTCTCCCGTGGGAGAGGGGAGCTTGTGTCACTCCAAAGAAAAAGGAGATGACCAAACTCATATTGTGAAAGTAGAAGCAAATTCCTGTTTAAGCGGAATTGTTAAAAGCAAAACGGGAAAAACTAATTCAGCACATCACCAGGCAGCAGATAGAATTGGCAATGGATTAACAGTGAGTGCAAGAGCCGAAGATGGAACAGTGGAAGCCATTGAATGGCAAAACCCAAAGGACAAACCTTTTCTCCTCCTCATACAATGGCATCCTGAAAGAATGAAAGAGCAGGAAAATCCTTTTGCTAAAAATTTGAAGGAAACGTTTTTGGAGGAAGTCAGAAAGTTTACACTCTGATTTATTTTATTATTAGAATACCCCAATAAGAGCCCAAATGCAAGACACTTGACACAAACTGCCAATTAGTATTTATTTATATTTGTCCGCATTTCAGGATTAATAGTTAACGATTAAATTTTTTCTTTATGGCAAAAATAAAAGTAGCAAATCCGGTAGTAGAATTAGATGGCGATGAAATGACACGCATCATCTGGAAATACATCAAAGACAAACTCATACTGCCGTATCTGGAACTGGATATAAAATATTATGACCTTGGAATTGAGTCGCGTGATAAAACCGATGACAAAGTAACAGTAGAATCGGCAGAGGCAATAAAGAAATACAACGTAGGCATTAAATGCGCTACCATTACGCCCGATGAAGCGCGTGTAACAGAATTCAAACTAAAACAAATGTGGAAATCTCCGAAC
This sequence comes from Bacteroidota bacterium, assembly GCA_016213435.1. Taxonomy (GTDB): domain Bacteria; phylum Bacteroidota; class Bacteroidia; order Palsa-948; family Palsa-948; genus Palsa-948. The sequence goes on along the minus strand of JACRAL010000029.1, from coordinate 3,806 downwards.
GGAACCATTCGGAATATTCTTGACGGAACTGTTTTTCGCGAACCGATTGTTTGCAAAAATGTTCCGCGCCTCGTTCCTAACTGGACGAAGCCAATTTGCATCGGCCGTCATGCTTTTGGCGATCAATACAAAGCCACCGATTTTGTAACAAAAGGATCAGGGAAACTTACCATCACATTCACTCCCGATGGCGGACAAGCGCAAACGCATGAAGTTTATAATTTCAAAGGCGATGGAGTTGCGCTGGCGATGTACAACACGGATGAATCTATTCGCGGATTTGCACAATCTTGCTTTAATGTGGCGCTTGAAAAGAAATGGCCTCTGTATCTTTCTTCCAAGAATACCATCCTGAAAAAGTATGATGGGCGATTTAAAGATATTTTTGAAGAAGTATATCAGAAAGATTTTAAAGCGAAATACGATGCGGCAGGAATTACCTACGAGCATCGTTTAATTGATGACATGGTGGCTTCGGCTTTGAAATGGAGCGGAGCTTTTGTATGGGCTTGTAAAAATTATGATGGTGATGTTCAGAGCGACACCGTTGCACAGGGTTTCGGTTCGCTTGGCTTGATGACTTCTGTTCTCGTAACTCCGGATGGAAAAACCATGGAGGCTGAAGCTGCGCACGGAACCGTTACACGCCATTACCGCGAACATCAAAAAGGAAAGCCAACTTCAACAAATCCGATCGCTTCCATTTTTGCATGGACACGAGGACTTGCTTTCAGAGGTAAATTGGATAATAATCAGGCGCTCATCAATTTTTCGAACGCATTGGAACAAGTTTGTGTCGAAACGGTTGAATCAGGCAAGATGACAAAAGATCTGGCAATTTGCATTCATGAAAATAATGTAGAACACGGAAAACATTATCTCTACACCGATGAGTTTTTGGATGCGCTGAATGAGAATTTGCAGATGAAGTTGAAGTAAGCGATAAGCGAATAGCCATTAGAGAATTTGTTATCCCCTGATCGCTGATCGCTTTTCCCTTATGGCTTAATTACTTCCACACTAAAATTCTCCGGAACTCTTCCCACCGCATCTTTATAAAACTCGCGGATAATTTCAAAATCTTTTTCAATATTTCCCGAAGGGATAAAGGAATGTCCAATGATAGCAAGCTTTTTGCCGTAATTTATTTTTCCAAGCACAATTGGAACATGGGCTTTCATGGCAAGGTGATAAAAACCTGTTTTCCATTTATCCACTTTCTTTCTGGTAGCTTCAGGAGTCATCAACACAATGATCTCCTCTTTACTGTTCACCATCGTTACCATTGCATCCACCAGATTTGTATGTTTGCTTCTATCCACCGGAATGCCTCCCAGTGACTTCATCAATCCTGTAAAAGGGAAACGAAACCATTCCTTCTTTATAAGATACTTCACCTTTAATCCAAAAAGTGTCCATGCAAAACTTCCATACAAAAAATCCCAATTGCTGGTATGCGGAGCGGCAATAAGCACGCACTTTTTTATCTCAGGAGGAATACTCCCCTGTATCTTCCATCCTTTGACTGCAAAATATAGTTTCGCAATGAGTTTATACATAATTGCCTCACCCCGACCCTCTCCAAAGGAGAGGGAGAAAAGGGCATGAACAAAAGTAAATTAATTAGTTTTGTACAATGTCTGATGTTAAAACAAAAATTTCTCCTGCCATCAATTTAATCGATGAGTCCTTTGATCCTAAAAAATCAAACACGTACCATCTTTCCATTCTATCAAATGAAAAAAGTTTGACTTTTGCTGTTCTTGATACAGACACAAACAAATATCTTGTGCTTCAATCCTTCTCCCCAACTCTAAAGGGTGAAGACATTTTAGCTCCCTTTAAGGCGGGGAGCATCTACACTTCTTTCAAATCCGTAACCTGCGCAGTGGCGCACAATAATTTTACGCTTGTTCCATTCGCATTATTTGACGAAGAAAACAAAAGATCATTTCTTGAATTCAATCATCCTGTAGACAATGAGGAAAAAATTCATTCGGACACACTCAATAATCTTGAGGCGAAAAATATTTTTACTATCTCGAGAAGTTTTGAAGCGGAATTAAGAAAACATTTCATTACTGTTCATTTTCTTCACAATTCCACGTCTTTTATTGAAGGATTATTAATTCGGAATAAAAATAAAAAAGGAAAAAAGGTCTTTTCGGATTTTCATTCATCTTATTTTGAGATTGTGATTCTTGAAGACGGAAAACTATTGTTCAGCAACTCTTTCAAATACAAAGCTCCCGAAGATATTGCGTATTACATTCTTTTTGTTTACGAGCAATTGCATTTGAATCCCGAAGAGATCGAATTGGTTTTATCCGGTGAAATTGAAAAGACAGAGAAAGAACATGCCTTGCTTTACAATTACATTCGTCATGTAAAATTCGCATCGCCTCCGGAAGGATTCAAGTACAGTTATAATTTTGATGAAATTCCTAATCATAAATTTTTTTCATTATTTACTCAATACTTGATTACCAATTAACGAATGGCTACAAATTTCACCAATCTAACGCTTGTATTTATTCGCAGTATTCGTTACAGATAAGTAATTGGTAACCAGGAAAGTTTTATTTAAAAGATTGTGAGGATCATAAGCGGCACACATAAAAGCAGGCAGTTTAATATTCCGGATAATTTAGGAATCCGGCCTACCACTGACTTCGCGAAGGAAGCTCTGTTCAATATCCTGCAGCATAGGATTGACTTTGAGGGAATGAAAGTTCTTGATCTGTTCGGAGGAAGCGGCTCCATGAGTTATGAGTTTGCATCCAGAGGAAGTGCAGAAATAACTTCCATCGAAAAAAATCCTAAGTGCGGAGGTTTTATAAAGAAAACAGCAAAGGAATTTGACTTTACAAATATCAAGGTCATTACAATGGATGTTTTCAAATTCCTTCAGTTATGCTCCGACACTTATGACATCGTCTTTGCCGATCCTCCATTTAAACTTGAAAATATTGCACGCATTCCTGCTTTGGTATTTGAAAAAAATATTCTGAAAGAAAATGGAATACTGATCGTAGAACACCCTTCCGATATAAAATTTTCAGGAATCATGCAACTACAGGAAACCAGAGAGTATGGAACGGTGAATTTTTCTATCTTCGAGAACAACAGATTTTACAGATAATAAAATATCCAAAAGATGAATAAAACAGCGGTTTTCCCGGGATCATTTGACCCTATCACAACGGGTCACGAGTCTATTATCCGAAGGGCCTTGCCCATGTTCGACAAGATCATCATTGCCATCGGCATCAATGCTTTGAAGGATGGATATTTCACATTAGAAAAAAGAAAGCTCTGGATCGAGAAAGTTTTTGCCGGAGAAAAAAAAATAGAAGTAAAAACATACAAAGGACTTACCGTAGATTTCTGCAAAAAGGAAAACGCAAATTATATTCTGCGCGGGCTTCGCACCTCAGCCGATTTTGAATTTGAAAGAGTGATCGCTCAGATGAACCGCTCGATGAACGAAAACATTGAAACCATCTTTATTCTTTCCACTCCTGAACTTTCTGCCATTGCATCTACGGTGGTAAGAGACATCCTCCGCAATGAAGGAGATGCAAGTAAATTTGTTCCGTCTGCAATCAGAAAGGAGTTGAAATAAGAGCATCTCCCCGACCCTCTCCTCCAGAGAGGGAGAAAAATACTAAACCACTCTGCACTGGAAGTGCAGAGGTTTGAAAAGACAAAGAATGAAATTCTTACTCCAATATAATATTATCAGTATCTGCATTCGATGGTTTGCGATGATGCTCAAGATATTGTTCTACCATCTTATCAGTTAT
>JACRAL010000021.1 GCA_016213435.1 Bacteroidota bacterium | reverse complement strand
TCAACCGCCTTTACAAAATATTTATACGGAAGTTTGTCGATTGCTTTATCCTGGTAAGTCGTATCCTGAACCAAATTACGCATTGATTCATATTAAATGTTACCGAAGCACATTTTAAAAGACATCGTTGACTCATAAATAATGTTACCGAAAAAACCTTTGGAAGGAAGGGCATTTTATGAGTCCAATGTCTAAAAAAGAATATCTTGAAGCAATCCAACCCAGATTTAAAAACGCATCTAAAAAAGAAAAAACTGTAATATTAAATGAATTTTGTTCTACCTGCGGCTATCACCGGAAACACGCCATCAGGCTATTAAAAAATCATAAGCGATTCACTAACCCAAAACCTAAAAAAAGAGGCAAACCTCCTATTTATGATAATCCATCGGTTATTGAACCGTTAGAGAAAATATGGTTAACCGCTAATTTCCCATGTTCCAAACGTCTAAAAGCTATTTTACCAATATGGCTGCCGTTTTATATCAAAGAATTTGGACTGCTCCCATTTAAAATAATCAAGCTGTTATTGAAAATATCCCCTTCAACCATCAACAGGCTTCTCAAACCAGCTCGGATAAAACACACAGGCCGAGGTCGTTGTACCACCAAACCGGGAACTTTGCTTAAAACTCAAATCCCCATTAAAACCAATCAGTGGGACGAATCTCGTCCCGGTTTTATCGAGGCCGATACTGTTGCTCATTGCGGCACATCTTTGCTCGGAAATTTCGCCTATACCGTCGACTTTGACGACATTGCCACCGGCTGGACTGAGCAGAGGGCCGTCTGGGGCAAAGGCGAAACCGGCGTTTTAGAACAGATCAAAGATGTTGAAATTTCTCTGCCGTTTCCTATTCTTGGCTTTGATTCCGATAACGGCACAGAATTTTTAAATTATCATTTACAAAGGCATTTTACCGATAGAAAAGAGCCTGTTCAATTTACAAGAAGCAGAGCCTATCACAAAGACGATAACGCCCATATTGAACAAAAAAACTGGACGCATGTCAGGCAACTGCTCGGTTACGACAGATTCGATAATCCATCTGTCATTCCTTTAATGAATGATTTATACACCAAAGAGTGGCGTTTATTCTTTAACTTTTTTTGCCCTTCTGTTAAATTGATTGAGAAAAAATTAGTCAATGGGAAAATAGTTAAAAAATATGATCTCCCTAAAACACCTTTGCGAAGGATTCTGGAATCACCCGATATTTCTACTTTTACTAAAAATAATCTCAATGAACAATTTAAAACTCTTAATCCCTTTAAACTAAAAAGAATTATCGAAAATAAACTTAAGAAAATATTTTCCGTTTGCCCTGCAAGGGCATGATATAACAGCGCAGGGCGAAGCCCTGCGGTGGAATAGATTCCTTATAAAGCCCTGAAAGGGTGTAATATAACAGCACAGGGTGTAAGCGCTGTGCGATATAAATTAATCCCAAACATATTTTTCGTCATATTCTACCCGGTATTTTTTAAGAAATGCCCTGTATTCGTCTTGAAAAGTTTTTTTACTGTGATGTTCATTCTGATTGGTGATATAGTCGATTACTGTATCCACTTCTGCCGGATTTATTGAAAATGCTCCGTAACCATCCTGCCAGT
>JACRAL010000020.1 GCA_016213435.1 Bacteroidota bacterium | reverse complement strand
TGCACTCACAAATAAAATTGCAATCAATCTGTTAAACCAAGAAATAGAATCCAAACTCTCAATGACCCATAAAAAACTAAGAGCCAACTACGATACTGCATACTTGAAAACACTATTAAATTATAATGCGTAAAACCTGGGGATGGCGGGATTTGAACCCACGATCTCCACGTCCCGAACGTGGCGCGATACCGGACTTCGCTACATCCCGAATTTGGGAATACAAATTTACATGAAAATCAGAAATAATAAATAAGGAAAAATATTGAAAGAAGATTACAGACTTCCCGCATCGCAGGAGGCTGAATAGATCAAAACAGCATCAGGGGGAAATTTTATGAAGCAAATTTCTCTATCGCCTCTGTGCTGGCTCCTGTGCTGGAATAACCGCCATCGTGAAACAAATTCTGCATGGTCACCATCTTTGTGAGATCAGAGAACATAACGATGCAGAAATCGGCACACGATTCAGCCGTTGCATTTCCGAGCGGAGACATGGCATCTGCAAAACCGTAAAATTCAGTAAACCCTTTAATGCCATTACCGGCTGTAGTTTTTGTAGGCGATTGAGAAATAGTATTCACGCGCACTTTCTTTTTCTTTCCATAATGATATCCGAAACTGCGTGCAATGGATTCAAGTATCGCCTTGGCATCTGCCATATCGTTGTAGAAAGGAAATGTTTTTTGTGCGGCAATATAAGACAGCGCAACCACGCTTGCTCCTTCGCTCAGCGCATCCATTTTCATTGCCACGCTCAGCATTTTGTGCAGTGACAATGCAGAAATATCTACTGATTTCTGAAAATATTCGTAGTTAAGATCAGTGTAAGGTAAGTTCTTACGCACGTTTGGCGACATGCCGATGGAATGTAGCACAAAATCAATTTTACCTCCAAGTATTTCCTGTGACTTTTGAAAGAGAGTTGTTAAATCTTCTACTGACGTTGCATCAGCAGGAATTACTTCTGATTTAGTAGCTGCGGCAAGTTCTTTCATTTCTCCCATGCGCATGGCAACAGGAGCATTGGTGAGTGTAAAAATCGCTCCTTGCTGGTGTGCTTTTTCAGCAACTTTCCATGCAATAGAAGCCGAATTAAGTGCACCCGTAATGATGCCGCGTTTTCCTTTCAGTAAGTTATTTGACATAGGTATGCTTTTGTAAAAGTTGACAAATATACAATATTACTTTTCTGTCAGAAGTTTTATGTAAAATCCATTAGTACCCGCGAAACTCTGCTTCGCGGGATAAGATTAAGAGTCTATGGGCAGAAAGCATAACTTCGTGCCTACTGACTGGAAATTTAAAATCCTGACCAATAAAAAAAATTACAGTTCCTTTTTCATTACAACTATATTCTTTCCGCTTAATTCAATTCTTTCTAATTGTTGCCAGCCAAGTCGCTTATAAAGTGATTCTGCTGTATGCGTGAAAAGGAAAATTTCTTTTAATCCAAGGTCTTTTGAAATCTCCTGTATTTTTTCGCAAAGCATTGTGCCATATCCTTTATTTCGATTTGCATTTGTTGTATAAATTAATGCAAGCCATGGTTTGTAAATTTTAAATCTAGGTTCACGGTCAAGTAGTCCAACATGGTCATAAAGTCCTCCAGTTGCAATTGGAAAGCCGTCAACTTTCATTAGCACTTGAAAGGGCACACCGTGAGTCGAAAAGTTTAAAAGTTGCAGAATAGTTTTTTCAGCAGCAATATTCCATTCGCTTAAATACCAGTCGGCAATAAGTTTGATTGTTTGCTTATCCTTGTAACCTACAATAATCTGATATGAGATATTGTTCATTTTCCTACATCTTCAATAATTCCTTCGCATTTTTCATAGAAGCATCGGTAGGTTTGCCCGCGCTCAGCATGGTGGCAATTTCTTTTACACGTTCTTCTTTGCTTAGCGGTTTAATATGCGTAACCGTCTTGCTTTTGCTTTCTTCTTTGTACACAGTAAAGTGAGAACTGCCCTTGCTTGCAATCTGCGGAAGATGCGTGATTACCAGCACCTGCATGGCACCCGACATATCGCTTATCATTCTCCCCACCTGCTCCGCCACTCCACCGCTCACTCCTGTATCTATCTCATCAAAAATAATGGTGGGCAGCGCAGTGTTTTTCGCTATGAGGGATTTGATGCTGAGCATTAGGCGCGAAAGTTCTCCGCCCGATGCCACTTTGCTAATCTCTTTCAGATCGCTTCCTTTATTGGCCGAGAACAGGAATTTTATTTTGTCTATCCCCTGCTCTGTCAGTATTTCCAGCAGGATATGCTCCACTTTGAATTGCGCATTCGGCATGGCGAGTGAGGTAAGCAGCGCGCTTATTTCCTTTTCAAGTTTAGGCAAACACTTTGTCCTGTCGGAAGATATTTTTTTAGCAAGCAGAAAAAGATTTTTTCTTTGCTTTTCGGCTTCCTGCTGAAGCACACTTATTTCTTTTTCAAGGGATGAAATATCATTCAAACGTGCATCCACTTTCACTTTTACTTCCAGCAGCGCCTCCACTGAATTCACCTGATGTTTTTTCTGTAGGCGGTAGATCATGTCAATGCGTTCCGTAAGTTTTTCAGCACGCACCGGATCGTAATTTGTTTTTTCTCCAGCAGATTCAATTTCATCTGCAATGTCTTTCAACTCAATAAAGGAACTGTTTATCCTGCTGAGCAATTCGGCATAGGCAGGATTAAAAGATGCTATTCCCGAAAGAAGAGTTTTTAACTCCGCGAGAGATGCAGTAATATTTGTCACACTGAGCGAAGGAGAAGTGTCTCCGCCACTCAGCAAATAAACGCATTTTGAAAGAACAGATTTTATTTCTTCCGAATTATTCAAAACCTTCAACTCCTTTTCAATTTCTTCCTGCTCTCCGGCAACTAAGTTTGCTTCTTCAAATTCATTGAACTGGAACTGCCAGTAATCAGCATCCAATTTAGATTGTTTCTCCTTTTCCGTTAATTCATTCAGCGTTCGTTCAAGTTCTTTATACTTCTTGAAATCAGACTTATATTTCACAACATGTTCGGTCGTCTTGGCAAATGCATCCACAACCGACAACTGATATCCTGCCTCGTTCAGCGTTAATGTTTCATGCTGGGAATGAATATCTATCAATTCAAGAGAGAGTTCACGCAGTTGAGAGAGATTAACCGGTGTGTCGTTGATGAATGCGCGCGACTTTCCATCGGGCGAAACTTCCCTGCGTATTACAGTTTGCTCGGCATAGTCCAGCTCGTTCGCAGTAAAAAAATCTTTTAAAGAATAATTTTTGATATCAAAACCGCCTTCCACAATACATTTCTTTGTTTTATCCTGCAGAACGGAACTATCCGCCCTGTTACCTGCGATCAAAGCCAACGCACCAAGAAGAATGGATTTTCCGGCACCTGTTTCTCCTGTAATGATCGACAGTCCTTTCGGAAAATCAATTTCAATTTTCTCTATCAGCGCGTAATTTTGTATGGAAAGATGTTGAAGCATTCTAAAATTATATTTTCAAATTTATAAATAAAAGTGTTGCCCTAAATCTCTAAAAAGACCTTAAACACCACCTCAATTATTTGTTAATAATCATTGATGTTTTTCTTACGCTCGTTGCAGGTTTAATTCCTATTTTCACAAAAAATATTTTATTATGAAAACAAATATTTTATACTCCGCAATTTTCGCTCTCATTATTTCTTCCGTTTTTTCTTCCTGCGCAATTGTGCAAAAGGAAGAGTTTGCACAAAGAAAATACTACAACTTTCCGAGAACAAATCATGCAAGCAATCCAGAGAAAACTGATTTTACCGTATCCGGCAATACGAAATCGCTCATAGCGGAAGAAAACATAACAACTCCAGAGCCAGTCATCACTGCTTCTGCAGGAGAAAAATCAATCGTCCTTTCTACACATCATACCGAACTAGTATATAGAAAAAACACAGCTGCTAAAAAACAAAATACAATTACTGAAAATTCTCCTTCCACTGACAGTCGTGTTTTCTCAATAAAGAAATCTGAGGTACTAAAACGTGCTATCAATAAACCCAGAAATCCGAAATCGTCAGATTCCGGAGAAAAGTTTTTAATTATGGTAATTGCAGCAATTTTTCTTCCACCTCTTGGGATTTTCATCAAAGAGAACTGGAGAAAAACAAACAAATGGTTTTGGATAACATTGGCGCTTTGTGCTCTTTCAATGGGTATTTGGCTTGGATACTCACCATTGGGTGCCGGACTATGGCTCGTTGCAGCTGTCATAGCTCTTCTCAATGTGTTTGATATGCTTTAAATTAAAGCTGTCAATAAATAAATTTATACTTTTGCTCATCAAACAATAAAAAACTCAGTTTATGGATGTTACAACAACAGCACAGGTAGTAGGATTTTTCATCTGGCTATTCTTCATCACCGCAGGAACATTTACCCTGTTGTTTATTATTGGCATGATTCCTTTTTGGATAACAATGGCTACGATCAAAAGGATCAATCCAAGATGGGCTGAGAAGATTTCCGAGTGGATTCTTGAATTCTGATTCAGCTCAAATACTTCATCATCAGTTCCGCTGTCTTTTTTGAAGCGCCAAATCCTCCAAGTTGTTTCTTCAACTCACTCAAGTCGTCTATCATTTTACTTCGATAGACTTGGTCGTTAAGCAGTTTACTTAATTCCGTTTTAAGATTCTTTTTATTGAATTCATTCTGGATTAACTCCTTCACCACTTCCTTCTTCATGATCAAATTCACGAGAGAAATATAATCCACCTTCACAATGCATTTTGCAATCTGAAAGGAAATTGCGCCCCCTTTGTAGCAAACCACTTCAGGAATTCCAAACAGAGCCGTTTCAAGCGTGGCAGTGCCGGAAGTAACAAGCGCGGCAGTGGATTGCTCCAACAGATCGTATGTTTTTCCAAATAATATCTTAATGCCTGCCCCGATCGCAGCATCGGGGTCATTCTTGCCGATTAATTCCGAATAAAAGTTTTTATCGTGCATGGAGATTCCCGCACACACAAACTGATAATCAGGAAAATCGGAACTTATCTCCGCCATCACAGGAAGCATCTTTTCTATTTCCTGTTTACGGCTTCCGGGTAAAATGGCAACGATGGGTTTATCGCTCAGGTTATTCTTTCTTGTAAAGTCCTGAAACGAATCTTTTGTCTTTTGCCTTTGCTCCAATGCATCCAGCAAAGGATGTCCGACAAAATCAATATCGTAATCAAACTGCTTGTAAAACTCTTTTTCGAAAGGAAGAATGGCGAACATGCGGTCAACATATTTCTTTATGTGATGCACGCGCGATTGTTTCCATGCCCAGATTTGCGGAGAGATGTAATAGAATACTTTGAGCCCGTTCTTTTCGCCAAAGGACGAATCCCGACAAGGTCGGGACTTTGCAAACTCAGCAATGCGAAGGTTGAACCCGGGATAATCCACAAGTATCAATACATCGGGTTTGAAATTCAGAATATCTTTTTTGCAGAACTCAATGTTTTTAAGAATGGTGCGCAGGTTCATCAGCACTTCAGTAAATCCCATGAAGGCAAGTTCTTTATAATGCTTTACCAACTCCGCGCCTTGCTCTTTCATCATATCTCCACCCCAGCAGCGAAACTGAGCAGAAGCATCCACCTTCTTCAACTCACGCATTAAATTGGATGCATGAAGATCACCGGATGCTTCGCCTGCTATGATGTAGAATTTCATTTAATATTTACTACAGGAGAAAATAACATAAACAACAACTGCTTATTTATTGATGATGAGTTTCTGATTTACAATTCCCTGCTCGGTTTTCATCTTGAGGAAATAAATCCCGTTAGGCTGAGAACTCAAATCAATTTGAAGATTTGAAAATGTGCCAATATGCTGATAAATATACTCGCCTAAAACATCATATATTTTTATCTGTACATTTTCTAATTTACTCATTTGCACATTTGCCTTTCCTGTTGTTGGATTTGGATAAACCAATATTGCTAAGGGCTCTGTAATTGCATTTACCGCTTGTGCAATCTGGCACAACCCTGTTACTACCTGCACAGGAACATTGTTATCTGTAGTATCACCAAATGTACCATTACCAAGTTGCCCCCAGTCATTGTCTCCCCAAGCCCAAACGGTGCCGTCATTTTTTAAAGCAAGAGAATGGACTGATCCTCCTGCAACAGCAATGATGCCTGTGAGAGAGTTTATCTGCACCGGAATATTGCTGTTGGTGTTTGTCCCATTTCCAAGTTGACCGGATAAATTGAGTCCCCAAGCCCATATTGTGCCGTCATTCTTCAGGGCAAGGGTATGCCCCGCTCCCCCTTCAATGGCTATGATATCTGTGAGAGAACTTACAGGAACTGGAACATTACTATCGGTGTTTGTGCCATTGCCAAGTTGACCATCATGATTGTTTCCCCAAGCCCATATTGTGCCGTCATTTTTCAGCGCAAGAGAATGAGAAGATCCTCCTGCAATGGCGATGATACCTGTAAGAGAACTTATAGGAATAGGAACATTGCTGACGAAGTTGGTGTTTCCATTTCCAAGTTGACCAAAGGCGTTATACCCCCATGCCCATACAGTGCTGTCGTTCTTCAGAACAAGGGAGTGAAACATTCCTCCTGCAATGGCGGTAATACCAGTGAGAGAACTTACTTGTATAGGAACATTGCTGTCGGTGTTTGTTCCATTGCCAAGTTGAGAAACGTCATTTTTCCCCCATGCCCAAACAGTGCTGTCATTCTTTAGGACAAAGGAATGAAACATTCCTCCTGCAATAGCGGTGATGCCAGTGAGAGAACTTACCTGTACAGGAACATTGCTGTCGGTGTTTGTTCCATTGCCAAGTTCACCATAGCTATTGTATCCCCAAGTCCAGACCGTGCTGTCATTTTTCAGAGCAAGGGAGTGATATCCTCCTCCTGCAATGGACGTGATACCTGCGAGGGAAGTTACCTGCACAGGCACAGGGATTGGAGTGCCACTGGTTCCATTTCCAAGTTGACCAGAAGCGTTAAGTCCCCAAGCTCGCACCGTGTTATCATTGCAAACAGAAAGAGAATGCCATCCTCCTGCTGCAATGGTTTGCCCAAAAGAAAAATACGGTAGAAAAAATAATACGAGCAAGAATTTGCAAAGTGCTTTCATGGTGTTTTA
>JACRAL010000028.1 GCA_016213435.1 Bacteroidota bacterium | reverse complement strand
TTTGTGCCGGCAGAGTTCCATCTTTTCCTCCACTGTGGCGCTGAGCTGCATGAGTTCATCTTCCACGGTTTCATCGCTGGGCAGGGCATCGGCATTTGTTATTTTTGTGAGCCAGTTTGCCGAAAAAGGATCGTTAAAATCGGGGTCAAAGGCAATGAACTGGGCTTTGTCAACCGTAAAGGCATTGCGAATGACGTGCGAAAACTGTGTCATTTCAAGGTCTGTGATTCTTGTATAATTGCGGTTGATTTCTTTTGGGTTTCCCATAATGCTTAAATTTGATTATTTTATGTGTGTGTTTGTCATTTTGTCATGATTCGGGATGCATATAGCTGTTTTCGCTGTGCATTTAAGGATTTCCGTTGACGAGAAGAGGTAACTGCATGACGAGAAGGGGTAACTGCATGACGAGAAGAGGTAACTGCATGCCGAGAAGAGGTAACTGCATGGCGAAAACGAGTAAACAGGTAAGGAAAGGGAATAAACGGATGGCGAAGACAACCATCCCCATGCCGGAGAGGAGTATCCCCGCAGGGAGCCATTTTCAGGAATAGACAGTATATTTCTCTTTCCCATAGGTTCTACACTTGTTTTCCTGTTATTATTTTCACATCCGTTTTGCCATAAGCCGGACAAAGCTCATGGCTTTTGCACGAACATAGAATGATGGCAAATAATACGATGGTGGCGATAAGCGCTAAAAGTTTTTTCATTTTTCGTTTCTTCTCTTTTTAATGTTTTTCCTCTTGCGCAGCGTGGTTGCCCGCTTGAGCGGTAGTGCCAATAAATCTGCGCATCGGGTTTTTACTGTTTTCTGCTTGCGCGGAGTAGTTGCTGGTAGTAGCCAGTAACCTTCAAATCCTGGTAGTGATATCATATGTCTTTAGTTTATTCTATACCAAAGGTCGGTCAAAAAAGCGGTGGAGGAGGAATAATTTTAGGTAGTCTCTTACTAAGATGATTAAGGTTATTTTGCACATTTATACAACCGAATCTTGTTCTTTACTACATATAATAAAAATTATGCATACCTTGCGACTCAATCATTCTTACAATCATGATGAAGACAAGTACAGGGCTTTTTGAGTTGATCCATTCACTATCCATGGCTGAGAAGAAGTATTTCAAGATGTTCTCCTCCTTGCAAAGCGGAGATAAAAGCTACCTGAAATTATACGATGCGATAGCAAAGCAAAGCAGTTATAATGAGGATGCCATCCGCAGCGCCTATCGCGGAGAAAAGTTTTTACAGCAGCTTCCTGTCGCCAAAAATCGCCTTTATAATAATATTCTTAAGAGTCTGGAAATTTATCACCGTAGCGCAGATATCAACCTGCGCAGACAGATGAACAAAACCGAAATCCTTTTAGAAAAGGGACTTGCCACGCAGGCGCTGAAATTATTAAAAGACTCCAAAGCAATCGCCTACGAGCATGAGCGATGGGAATTGCTGATGGAAATATTAGACATGGAAAAAACCCCTTACGCAGAAACGGATCTGTTGAAAATGCCACACATAAACGAAGAAAAGGAAACTGTGCTTGAAAAACTAAACAACCTTAAAGACTACCAAAAGATACACCATGAGATAACACAGAGGATTCAGGAGGCAGGTACTATGCGCACAAAAAAGGAATTATCGTTTGTTACAGAATTAATGAGGCATCCTCTTTTGCGCAATTCAAAGCAAGCAATCTGCGCAGAAGCAAAAGCATATTATTATGAGATATGGTCTTTTTACTATTACTTTAAGCGGGACTTTATTAAGGGACATAAAATATCAAAAGAACAATATGGTTTTATAGAAACACACCTGCATCAGTTAAGATATCCGGATAAAAGACATCTTTTTGCGTTGAATATTTCAACAATTTTCACGGGGTATCTTTTACCTATCCGCCACAGTATGTATGACGAAATGCAGGAGGCGCTGCAGAAAATTCGCGCCTATTCCACCGCTTCCCATACACTCAAAGCCACATTCTGGACATATTCCTATTTAAATGAATTAAACGCATTCATGCAAATAGGAGACTTTGAAAAAGTATTCCCGGCTTTAAAAGCCATACAAGGAAACGAAAACCTGCTGAACCAAGCCACTGATATTGCAAGAATTGGGATCTATTATAATATCGCCTACATGCTTTTTGGCACAGGCAGTTATAATGAAGCATTATACTGGATCCGAAAAGCCATGGATCAGCACACGAATACATTCCGGCAAGATTTTCAGGGATCTGCACGCATTCTCGATTTGCTCATCCATTACGAATTGCACAAGGATGAGGAATTGCTGGATTCATTGAAACGCAGCACCACGCATTTCCTTGCCACACGCCACCGGCTTTTTAAAGTGGAAGAGGCATTGATGCACTGTCTGCATCAGATCATGGGCAAGTTAATCAGCAGAAAAAAACGCAGCACTGCGTTTCAGGAATTTAAAACAAGCTTGCTGAAACTGATGAAAAACCCGATGGAGAAAGCAGCGATGGAGAACTTTGACTTTCTGAGCTGGGTGGAAAGTAAAATTCAGAATAAAACTTTTGCGGAGGTGGTGAGAGAGAAAGCGAAATTTAAAAAACTTGCAGATTAGTTTTTTTTAATACCTTTGTTTCAGTTCTTTACAAATTCACTTATCAAGAAAGGTAGAGGGTAATGGCCCGATGAAACCTTGGCAACCTGTTCAGCGCAAGCGGAACGAGGTGCCAACTCCATCCCAAGCAATTGGGAAAGATAAGTTAGAAACAGCTAAAAAATATTTGCGCACAATATTCAAAAGCTCTTCTGACGAATCAGGAGAGCTTTTTTATTCAAGCTCTTTCCTGTCTGTTTTTCTTGGTAAGTGATTTAAAAATTAAACAATCATTTTTAAAAATCACTTACAATGAGAAAAACAACAAACATTATCCATTCAATTCCTGTTGACGAGTTAACAGGTTCCATCTCAGTTCCAATTTACCAGACTGCAACTTATGTGCAGCAAGCGCCCGGTGTGAACAAAGGATACGATTACGGGAGAAGTAACAATCCAACCCGTAATGTATTAGAAAGCATCGTAGCAAAGTTAGAAGGCGGCAATGCGGCTTATGCATTTGCAACCGGACTTGCCGCTATTGATGCTGTTTTGAAATTACTTTCAACAGGCGATGAAATCGTTGCTGTTGATGACATTTACGGTGGCGCATACCGTCTTTTTACGCATGTATATCAGAAGTTCGGCATTAAAGTGCATTATGTGGACACCACCGATGCAACAAACATAAGCACCTATATAAATGAGAAAACGAAATTGATTTGGCTGGAATCGCCTACCAATCCAACTTTAAAAATTTCCGACATTAAGAAGATTGCTGCTATTGCTCATGCAAAAAATGTTCTGGTGGTGGTTGACAATACGTTTGCTTCTCCAATAGCCCAACAACCTTTTGCGTTGGGTGCAGATATTATTATTCACAGCGGCACAAAATATCTGGGCGGACATTCTGATTTGGTTGCAGGACTTGTTGTTCTCAAAACAAAGGAACTGGCTGAGCAAATTAAATTTATTCAGAATGCATCAGGCGGAATCTTAGGTCCGCAAGATTGCTGGCTCTTAATTCGCGGGATAGAAACAATAACACTAAGAGTAGAACGCCAATGTAAAACCGCATTACAGTTGGCTCAATACCTTCAGCAATGCGATGAAATAGCAGAGGTATTTTATCCCGGATTACCATCCCACAAAAATCATCTGATTGCCAAAGAGCAGCAAAATGGTTTGTTTGGTGGCGTTATTTCTTTTTCGCTGAAAGAAAATACCGAGGAAGCCGCCACACAATTTGTAACCTCAACAAAATATTTCAAACTTGCTGAAAGTTTAGGAGGAGTAAAAAGCCTGGTTTGTCATCCGGCACAAATGACACATAAATCGATACCGCGTGAAAAGCGTTTAAAATCCGGTATTGCCGATTCTCTTATTCGTTTATCCTGCGGCATTGAAGATGTAGAAGATTTAATCGCTGATGTTGAGCAGGCGCTAGAGAAAATAAAAATCAATCAGGCAGTCACTATCTAAAAAAAGGAGGAAACAATGACTATCAATAAAAAATTAACCATCGGGTTGTTTGGCTTTGGCGTGGTGGGCGAAGGCATCTATAAAGTATTACAACAAACACCGGCACTTGATGCAAGTATCAAAAAGATCTGCATTAAACATCCTGATAAAAAAAGAAATGCACCATCAGAGCTTTTTACTGCCAACGCAAATGAATTGCTCAACGATGATTCTATCAATGTAATTGTAGAATTGATTGATGATGCAGATGCGGCATTTGCAATTGTGAGCGCGGCAATGAAAAGAAAAAAAGCAGTGGTGAGCGCCAATAAAAAGATGATCGCAACGCATTTTGAAAAGCTGCTTCAATTACAAATCGAAAACAACGTATCGTTCCTTTACGAAGCTGCGGTCTGCGGCAGCGTTCCGGTTATTCGAAATCTTGAAGAATATTACGATAATGATTTACTCAATTCATTTTCAGGCATTGTAAATGGTTCTACAAATTTTATTCTCACAAAGATGAAAGAAGAGAATCTGAACTATGACACCGCATTATTGCAAGCTCAGCAATTAGGATTCGCAGAAAGCAATCCCGCATTAGATGTAGAAGGAAAAGACGCAGTCAATAAATTAACCATCGTGCTGAAACATGCTTATGGCATTACTGCCAATCCCGAATCTATTTTACATTTAGGAATAACGCATCTTAATCCTTTTGATACCAAATATGCTAATGAGAAAGGATACAATATAAAATTGGTGGCGAATGCGTATCAGGTAACTGAAAATAAAATTGCTGCTTATGTGTTACCCACTTTTATCGTTCAGAAAAATCCACTGTATAACATACGCAATGAATTTAACGGGGTGCTGATTGGCAGCAAACTTGCCGATGAACAATTTTTGTATGGAAAAGGAGCCGGAAGGTTTCCTACCGCTTCAGCCGTGCTGAGCGACATAGCGGCATTGAGATACAATTATCAGTATGAATATAAAAAATCAAGTTCAGGTGTAAAATATCAATTAACCGGAAAATCAGTTATTAAAATATATGTCAGCTTTAGTGACCGAACACTCGTACAAGAAAATGATTTTATAGAAGTAGAGGAAAGCTATCTCAGCGCTAACATAAATCATTTAATAGGAACTATTTTGTTAGATGATTTAAGAAATGTAACATGGTTTAATAATAATGCTGTTTCGGTAATTGCAATAAGCGATATATCTGATACCGTCAATCAGAATGATAATTGATTTTAGCCTGAGTATTACACTACTGGATAAAACACAAATTAATAATAGAGTTCTTCGGATAATAGATACGTCATTGCGATGGCGTTTCGCCAGAAGCAATCTCACAGCAATTTTCTGTTGCGCGCAAGGCACGCAACGAAAGTCCGCGTTACACGCTGCGCGCCCAGCGCACAACAAAGCGTTTGCGCCATACACCCCCTGACACGAAAACGTGTAGGGTGCGTCCGGACGCAAACGCGGACTTTCGTTAGATTGCTTCGTCCTTCGTCCTCGCAATTGACGAGAAAGATGATTTTCCGAAGAGGTCTAATGGAAAATTAGGTGTTGTATAAGCTCTCCCCCTTGCAAAAGGTGGGAGGGAGATTTTAAGCACTCCGTCCTCCGGACACCTCTCCTGAAAAGGAGGGGAGCTAAAAGCGAAAAAAATCTAGTGACGAAATAATTATCATTCAAACGCGCTTATTCCTGTAACATCGTAACCCGTGATGAGCAGGTGAATATCGTGCGTTCCTTCGTAGGTGATGACGGATTCTAAGTTCATGCTGTGGCGCATGATGGAATATTCTCCGGTAATTCCCATTGCTCCGTGTATCTGTCTTGCTTCGCGCGCTATCTGAATTGCCATGTTCACGTTATTTCTTTTCGCCATGGAAATTTGTTGAGGAGTTGCACGGTGTTCGTTTCTTAAAACGCCCAGTCGCCAGCATAGCAATTGCGCTTTGGTGATCTCGGTGATCATCTCTGCTAATTTTTTCTGAGTGAGCTGGAAAGCTGCAATTGGTTTTCCAAATTGAATTCTTTCTTTCGAATAGCGCAGAGCAGAATCGTAACAATCCATTGCAGCACCAATTACTCCCCAGGCAATTCCGAAGCGTGCAGAGTTAAGGCAGTTGAGAGGTCCTTTCAATCCTTTCACTCCCGGCAAAATATTTTCTTTTGGAACTTTTACATTATCAAACACCAATTCACCTGTGGCGCTTGCGCGCAAAGACCATTTGTTGTGTGTTTTGGGAGTTGTAAAACCTTTCATTCCTCTTTCAACGATCAATCCCTGAACTTCGCCCTGTTCGTTCTTAGCCCACACTACAGCGATGTCTGCAAAGGGTGCATTGGATATCCACATCTTGGCTCCGTTCAGAATAACGTGATCACCTTTATCTTTGAAATTTGTAATCATTCCATTCGGGTTAGAACCATGATCGGGTTCTGTCAGTCCAAAGCATCCCATCCATTCTCCGCTTGCAAGTTTTGGAAGATATTTTTTCTTTTGTGCCTCGCTTCCAAAAGTGTAGATAGGAAACATTACCAATGAACCCTGCACCGAAGCAGTAGATCGAATTCCTGAATCGCCACGCTCCAGTTCCTGCATCATGAGCCCGTAAGACATATAATCCAATCCGGCTCCTCCATACTCATGAGGCACGAACGGACCGAAAGCACCGATCTCGCCAAGTCCTTTTATTAATTGTTTCGGAAACTCGGCACGCTGAGCATAGTCTTCGATAATGGGGGAAACTTCTTTTTTGATAAAAGCGCGCGTAGTGTCACGTACTAATTTATGTTCATCTGTAAGGAGATCATCCACGTTAAAATAATCGGGTGCTTGAAAAAGATCGGCTGCCATACTATGTATCAAGAAGTAAGAATAAGCAGAAAGCTGCAAGTAGGAGGATTTTCTTATTCTACTTTCTGCTCTTTACTCTTGCGGACAAAAGTAGAGAAAAAGAATTTACCCGGACATTGAGGTTGAAATGAAGTGCAGCGTATACCTCAGGATGAGTTTCAGCAAGAAACACATAAAGAAAGAAAATTGTTTTGTTTTTCTAATCCGGAAAGTTTTCAGAGGTATAAAAAATCATCGCGCAACGATCTTGCCGCGCACTTCTTCCACCTTTTTAGTGAGGGCGGAAATTGCAGTTTCATTAATTTCGGACTTAACGGAAAGCCCATCGTAAATGGCTTTGATGCTGCTGAATTCCTCTAAGATGGGAGAGTATGTTTGATCGTCTTTAAATTGTCCGAGCAAATTCAGGATCATATAAAGATGAGTTTTTTGCTCCACTATTTTATTGCGCAGCGTTTTTGACTTATCTTTTTGGGGAGTGCTTTCGAATGTTTTTAACGTAGTGTACAATCCTTCTAACCAGCCCCCTGAAACAACAAGAGAGGCAAGTCCGATGCGTTCGTTCGACTTTAATGTTTTATCCACTTCGCTGTAAGACGAAAAAATAATTCTCTCCAAACTGTCTTTGTTTGTTCCGAATTCTTTATAAGTAGAAAGTGCATGTTGGTCGAAGGCAAGGGGAATTCCCAGATCGTCAGCAAGTTTTTTTGCGCACTTCAGATAACTTCCCATGTCGTCAAATTTTTCGTAGGTGATGCTGTATGCAAGATCGCCTCCGTAAATTCCAAGGTTCAGTGCTTTTGACAAATTAGAAGAATAGAACGGAAGATTGGAAGTTGGATTAAGCACACTTGCATTATAAATCAAAGGAACTTCTGCATGAGTGCGGAGGATATCAAACGGAATAGGAATATTGCTTATGAGTTTGTTGTATTTTGATTGAGTCAGACCATCAATTTTTCTTGTGTCGTTAGTTGAGGCAGAAGATGTTCCATGGGTTGTAGTAACATCTTTGTTGTTTTTCCCATTTCCACAGGAGAAAACCAGGAATATGATCAATGAAAATATGATGAGAAAAGGAAGTTTTTTCGGCATGATGATTAAGAAATTTTCTATGGCAAAAATAGGCATAAATTATCAGCAGGCAATAAGTAATGATTAAGGAAATATGTGTTGCTGTTAATTCCGATGTCTGTCCGATTTACAAGTAGTTAAACTTCTGATTTTTCTTGATGCTCCGCAATGTTTCATAAATGAGTTTGATTACACTCTCCACATCATCGCGGTGAACCGATTCAACCGTGGTGTGCATGTAGCGCAGTGGAAGAGATATTAACGCAGAAGCAATGCCGCTTCCTGAATATGCAAACGCATCGGTATCTGTTCCGGTTGAACGTGATGCCACTTCGCGCTGGAAAGGAATTTTATTCTTGTTTGCAGTATGAATGATCTGATCAAGAAGTATGTTGTGAACTGCAGGACCGTAGGTGAGCGCAGGACCTTTTCCGCAGGCAATGTCTCCGCTTTGTATTTTGTTCATCATCGGAGTTTGAGAATCGTGGGTAACATCGGTAACGATGGCACAGGCAGGTTTGATGTTGCTCGCGATCATCCTTGCTCCATTCAATCCGACTTCTTCCTGCACAGAATTTACAATATACAATCCGAAAGGAAGTTTTATTTTCTTTTCTTTTATCAATCTCGCCACCTGCGCGATCACGAATCCTCCCATGCGGTTATCGAGCGCGCGTCCAACATAAAAATTATTGTTCAGCACCATGAACTCGTCTTCATAGGTAACCACGCAACCCACATGTACTCCAAGTTTTTCAAGTTCTTTGTCCGACTTGCACCCGCAATCGAGAAAAAGGTTTTTCATAGAAGGCGTTTCTTCTTTTCCTGCCTCGCGTGTATGAATAGCAGGCCAGCCGAACACTGCCTTTACAATTCCTTTATCGGTGTGAATATTCACGCGTTTGGAAGGAGCGATCTGATGGTCGCTTCCGCCATTGCGCCTGAGATAAATGAATCCTTCTTTTGTAATGTAATGAACGTACCAGGAAATTTCGTCTGCGTGCGCTTCGATCACAATTTTATATTCTTCCTTCGGATTGATGATCCCTACCGCTGTGCCATAGGTATCTACAAAAAAATCATCGGAGTACTGCTTGATGTATTCCAGCCATAACTGCTGACCTGTTTTTTCACCATGAGGCAAACGGCACTCGAATCCGGTGGGGGAAGGAAGATTGATGTAGTTTTTTAAAAAGTCCATTGACTGTGGAGTGATGATACCGGATTTTTTTGTTGACATAAAGATTTTTTTAGTCGGCAAATATAGAAAAAGATAGAGAGCAGAAATTGATTTGGAAAGAACTTAATTGTTACTTATTCAGATAAATTCCTTTCTCTTCAATTCGAATTTTTCTCTGTTTGAAAAGAGAACCGATCGCTTTTTTAAAAGTTTTCTTGCTCATTTCCAACACCTCGGTGATTTCTTCAGGAGAGCTGTAATCGTTCAGTTTCAGAAATCCGTTACCCTCTTTCAGTTTGCTGATTATTTTTTCTTCGTGCGATTGCACTTTATCATATCCTAATTTTTCCAAGCTCACATCTATTTTATTGTCTGTTCTTATTTTTTTAATATAACCTTTCACGCGTTCGCCATATTGCAGCTTCCGGAAAATTTCATTCTGATAAAGTATTCCTTTGTAGCAGTCGTTGATGATCACATTGATGCCGATATCCGTTATCTCCGCAATCAATAATTCCACTTCGTCTTTTTCTTTTACTTCAATGGTTTCGTTGTTGAGAAACTTATTGATTTTTGCCGATGCCGCTAATCGGTTCGTGACTTTATCGAGGTAGAGAAAAACGATCGGATGATTTCCCGCTTCCAGTTTTTTTGATTGTTCGTTGAAAGGAACAAAAATATCTTTTGCCAATCCCCAATCTAAAAATGCTCCGTGACTCGTAACGCTCACTACATCGAGACAGGCGAATTTGTTCAGTGTAATTTTTGGCGTGAGCGTAGTGGCAATTATCCGGTCTTCGGAATCGTTGTAGATAAAAACAGTGAGCGTATCTCCTATCTGCGCACCTGCGGGAATGTAGCGGTTGGGGAGCAACACGGATTCTCCCGAATCATCGCCAAGATAAAAACCTTGCTCTGCGCTCCTTAAGACTGCCAATGAGTTATAAACTCCGAGATTGATCATATTACAAAGGTAAACTAAGATTACTCTGTAATTATTTTACTTTTGTAAAAACTTTAATATGAAAAAAGCAGAGATACACACAGCAAAAGGCGTAATGAAGGTTGACTTCTACGAAAAAGACGCGCCAAACACCGTAGCAAACTTTATTAAGTTAAGCGAAAAACGATATTATGACGGGCTTACTTTTCATAGGGTGATTCCTGATTTCGTAATTCAAGGCGGCTGTCCGAATGGAACCGGCACAGGAGGACCGGGATATAAAATTGATTGCGAAACATCGGGCGACAATCAATATCACGATCGTGGTGTGCTGAGTATGGCTCACGCAGGAAAAAACACGGGAGGTTCACAATTTTTTGTTTGTCACAGCAGAAATAATACTTCACACCTGGATCGTGTTCATACTTGTTTTGGAAAAGTTACGGATGGATTGGAGGTGATCGATAAAATTGTTGCGGGTGATAAGATTGAAAAGATTGTAATCACAAACAACAAGTAGGAAATTGGCAGTCGGCAATGACCTCTCTTCAAAATAATGAAATTAGTATATTAGTGCTGATTAGTAGTTTAGTAGGAAATGAATTTAGACCTGAAACATAAAAACACCTTTGTCTGTGGTAGTACGCAAGGAATCGGCAAAGCCATTGCTGTTGAACTTGCTTTGCTTGGCGCGAATGTTACACTTGTTGCGAGAGATGAAAGTAAGTTGAAAAATGTTTCTGGCGAACTCGATTCTTCGAAAGGACAGAAGCACAATTATATTGTGGTTGATTTCACCAAGCCCGATGAATTGAAAAAGAGAGTGGAGGAATACGCAAATAAAAATTCCATTCACATACTGATCAACAATACCGGGGGACCGGCAGGTGGACCAATTATTGACGCAAAGACCGAAGAATTCACGCAGGCATTTTCAAATCATTTGCTCTGCAATCACATTTTGGTTCAGGCAGTAGTTGGCGGAATGAAAAAAGAAAAATACGGGCGCATCATCAATGTTATTTCCACTTCGGTGAAACAGCCGATAAAAGGATTGGGTGTATCGAATACCATTCGCGCTGCGGTTGCAAACTGGTCAAAAACTTTAGCAGGAGAATTAGGGCAGTATGGAATTACCGTAAATAATATTCTTCCGGGCGCAACCAACACCGAACGATTAAATTCCTTGCTCGATGCAAAAGCAAAGAAATTGGGAATCTCCATTAAGGAAGAAGGACAAGAATGGCTGAAAGAAATTCCTGTCGGTAGATTTGCCGATGCTTCTGAAATTGCTGCTGCTGCTGCTTTCCTCGCCTCACCTGCCGCTTCTTATATAAATGGAGTAAATCTTCCGGTGGATGGAGGGAGAACTCTCTCGCTTTAAATACACAAGAAAATGGCTTTAACTCCTTCCGTCATGATTCCGCTGGGAAGCAATGCTTTTGACTTTTCTTTGCCCGATACAGTTTCCGGAAAAACACTTTCTCTCAACGATCTGAAATCGGACAAAGCAACATTGATAATGTTTATTTGTAATCACTGCCCATTCGTGAAACATGCGAACAAAGAATTGGTCCGGCTGGCGGATGATTTCATTCCGCAAGGAGTTTCATTCATTGCCATCAGTTCAAACGATGTGGTAAATCACCCTGAAGATTCCCCGGAGAAAATGAAACAGACCGCAAAAGAACTAGGTTACACTTTTCCCTATCTCTACGATGAATCGCAGGAAGTCGCACGTGCCTATGATGCCGCCTGTACGCCTGACTTTTTTATTTATGACAAGGATCTCAAACTTGCATACCGCGGACAGCTGGATGATTCGCGCCCTTCCAATGAAATTCCTGTTACTGGAAAAGACATTCGCGCAGCACTTGATCTTCTTCTCAGCGGGAAATCGGTTCCTGCGGAGCAAAAACCAAGTATCGGATGTAATATTAAATGGAAGGATAAATAACCAACAGCCGCCTCGACCCTAAAGGGAGAATATAAGTTGTATTGCTCCCTTTAGGGCTGGGGAAAAACTTTTTCATACTTTTGCGACAACTGCTTTAACTCATTGTTATTAAATCTTAGATATATGCTTCTTGAAATAATCACTCCCGACAAAAAACTTTTCAGCGGAGAAGTTAAATCTGTAAAACTTCCCGGCTCAGCCGGTTCATTCGGGGTTTTGAAAAATCACGCTCCGCTTATTTCCTCTCTCAAAAAAGGAAGTGTAAAAGTGGTTGACGAACAAAAACAAAGTCATTCTTTCCCCATCAAAGGCGGAGTGGTAGAAGTTTTAAAAAACAAGATCACTGTCTTGGCTGAATGAACAAAAAAAAGAAGTCAGTTGGTCGGGATTTTAAATCCCGACCTGCAAACAAGCCTTCTCTTTCCACAAAAGACCGTTTACTTTCATTTATTGTTTTTGCTTTTGCATTTTTGCTTTACGCAAACACGCTGAACCACGGCTATGTGCTGGATGACGATGTGGTGTATTTGAAGAACAAAGATGTTCAGGCGGGATTGAGCGGCATACCAAGTATTCTCCATCATAGTTTTATTTACGGTTTCACGGGGCATAATGATCAGTCCTACCGCCCTGTGGTGTCTGTCATTTTTGCAATCGAAAAACATTTTTTTGAAAATAATCCGCATACGGGGCATTTTATAAATGTTTTGTTATTTGCATTGTCGTGTGTTTTACTTTTTCGTTTGATGAAACAATTGTTTAACGAGAAATCTTCTCCCCTCTCCTTTGGGAGAGGGGTTGGGGGTGAGGTCATTCCTCTGGTCATCACCTTGCTTTTTGCTGCTCATCCCATTCACACCGAAGCAGTGGCAAACATAAAAGGCAGAGACGACATATTGAACTTTATTTTTTTTGAGTTCGTACTTCTTTTCATCCTTAAACATATTGATACGGGTTTTAAAAAATATTTCTTTTTGAGCGTTCTGTTCTTCTTTCTCTCTCTTCTTTGCAAAGAAATGGCGGTAACATTTCTTGCGATTATCCCGCTGACGATATTTTTTTTTCGAAGTGTTCCTTTGAAAAAAATCGGACTCGGCATGATCTCTTTTGCTGCTGCATTCGGAGTTTATATGGTTATACGAAGTTCGGTGCTTGAGACCGTAACTTTTGCTGAGAAAATGAAAGTGGTGAACAACGCACTGGCTGCAGCTACAAACGGTTCAGACAGGATAGCCACTGCGCTTTTAATTCTTGGAAAATATATTCTGCTTTTATTTTTTCCTCATCCCCTTTCGTGGGATTATTCTTTCAATCAAATACCGATTGTTTCTTTCTCGGATATTAAAGTTATTCTCATATTGTGTGTGTTTGCCGTACTTGGAATTTATTCTTTACATTTTTTAGTCCAATTGCTCAGAAAACCAGAGACCAGAAATCAGCAATCAGCAATGGCTGTTTATGCTTACTGCATTTTGTTTTTTTTTGTTACGATGTCGGTGGTATCAAACATCTTCATCATGATCGGTGCAACGCTGGGAGAACGGTTTTTGTTCACTCCGTCATTGGCGTTTTGTATTGCTGTTGCAGTAGTGATTTGCCCCAACCCTAAAGGGAGCAATCGCAGTTCCTTCTTCTCCCTTCAGGGTCGGGGCATCATTTTGTTTGTTGTCCTTGCGTTGTTCTCCTTCAAAACATTTAACCGCAACAAAGACTGGAAAGATAATTTCTCGCTTTTTGCATCAGGAGTTGAAGCAACTCCTAAAAGTTCAAGGGCGGAAAGTGCGCTCGGTTCTTCCTATCGAGAACTCGCGGAAAAAGAACCGGTTCCCAACAAACGATCTGCTCTTTTTCAAAAAGCAATTGCATATTATAAAAAAGCAATTGAGATTTTACCTGACAATACGGAAGCACTTTACAATGCCGGTGTTTGCTATTATGGAATGGGAGACAGGGAAAACGCTGAGAAGGTTTACGAGCAGACTCTAAAAGTTTCGCCTGATTATACCTCTGCTGCAAATAACCTCGGAGTGATCTATTTTGAACGCAAAGATTATGAGTCGGCTAAAAAATATTTTCTGCAGGCAATCCAATATGATGCAAATAATCCGGATGCGCTTGGGAATCTTGGGGCGATCAATCATAACCTTGGGGACTATAAAACTGCTGTTTCGTACTATGAGAAAGCACTTCAGTTGAATCCGAACAACAAAAATATTGCAGGCAACCTTCAGAAAGCAAGAGCCGCTTTGAATTCGGCACAACAAAATTCATCCTTGCCTAAATAGTTTTTCTAAATTTGCGCTTCGAATTTTGAATTTGTACTCATTCGTATTTTCGTACTCATTCGTTTTTCGAAGATTTCGGAGAGATGTCCGAGTGGCTTAAGGAGCTCGCTTGGAAAGCGTGTGTGCCTCAAAAGGGTACCGTGGGTTCGAATCCCACTCTCTCCGCCCGATGGGACTTTCAGAAAAAGTTTTTCTGAAAGTCCTTTTTTATTTTTGCTAAAGTCGTTGTTTATCAGGGGGTTTATCTCGAATAAAGAATTTACACGAGGCGTTCGATAGCGGTCATTTTCCCTCGAATACAGAATTCCATCAGGGAACACAAGTTTTTGTAAACTTATCTTGTCGTGCGTAGTCGTAGAAGTCCACATTTCAGAGAGAGAAATGGCTTTTTCAACTCCGTATTCCACGTATTCATCAGCGTTCGACAACTGGAACCTCAAGTCTTTCGCTCTTTCCGAAACTTCGGTTAATTCCGCCTTCAATTTGCCGATGTGTTTTTCATAAAGTGAGCGGTCAATCTCTCCATAAATAAATCTTTCTTCAACCTTGTCTATCTTCTGCTGAATCTCATTCATAGTTGCATCAATTCTTTTCTTGCTTTCAACGTAGATGGTGTTAATGATTGAATAAATCTTGCTGTAATAGAGTTTTGCAAGCGGAAGCATTTCTTTCGTCAAAGCATATTGCGATAAATGCTCTTTAAATAAGTTGTGCATCTCATCTGCCTTGCGATTGCATCTGCAACCTATTTTACTGCACTTATAGTAATAGATTCTTTTCTTGGCGATGTATCCTGTATAATGCGAGTTGCATCGCTCACAATGCACGAATTGCCTTAATGGAAGCTCAGGGTTTTCCTTTCTGTGCCGGTAACCGCTGATATGATTGTTTCGCTGAATGGTATTTATTGCAACAAATACTTCAGGGGAAACGATTGCGGGGTGCTTACCCTTTATTACTTCGCCTTCCAACATTCGGTGGGCAATCATCCCTGCATAAAATGGGTTTGTCAGGATTTTAGTTATTGCCTGTTTGTGTTTTAAATCCAGTCCATGCGCTTTCAGCTTTTTGAGGATTTCCACGTTGGAATATCCTTCTTTTGCTTTCCAGTTAAATACCTTCTGAAGAAGTTTCCCTTTTTCATTAATTATGATTCTTGTTACGCCATCCTCTTTTATTTTGGTGTAACCCATCGGAGGATTCCCCATCCAAATTCCTTTGCGAATAGTTTCCCTCATTCCATCAACGGCTTTTTGCCTTCTCAGGTCATTGTCGTATTTACTGAATATGAACTGGATGTTTTGTTGCAATGCTCCTGCATGGGAAGACGTATCAATAGGTTGAGTTACTGCGATAATTCTTATCCCCAGTTTATTTAATTCAGCAGAAATATAAATCGCATTTTCTCCTGAACGGCTGAATCGGTCTAAGGTATAAACCAAAATAAAATCAACTTTACTTTTCAGGTTTCTCACAAATTTCATCATGCGATTAAACTCATCGCGCTCATCCGTTTGTGCGCTTTCATACGTTCCTCCGAAATATCCAAGAATATTAAAACTTTGTTTTGTCGCGTACTCAAAACAATATTTCTTTTGAGTTTCCAAACTGCCGTTGTTTTCCGCTTGCTCTTTTGTTGAAACGCGGGTGTAGATGACAGCATTGTTATTTCCTTCTTTGGAAATTTTGGGCTGTCCTTTTGCGAATTGTTTAAAGTTGTTGTTGTTCATTTTTTTCTTGTTTGGTTTTTTGCCAAGTGTTATAAGTTATGATAGCCAATTTTTCGAGCGCGAACAATAATTCATTCGCCTCGTCATCGGAAATATTCTCATACTTTTTAATTTTTCGGACATCCTCAATAGTAATATCCTGAACCAATCTTGGCTTCCTCTCTTCTTCCATGTCGGAATAAATTTTTCATGCGAAAATTTATATCCTACCTTTTCCCGATTTGTTTTATTTCTTGCCATTTCAAAGGTTGCCGTTTCATATTCAGTACATTGATTTTCAATGTATTACAAATATACGGGTCATCTTTTTACTGGCAAAATTTATTTTTCATCCCTCAAAAATGCTCATCTCGCCCCCTTGATTGTACCTGCCGAACTGAACGGCTTTTCCTTTTTCGGCAACTTCAATCACTATGTCCACGTCATGCTGAAATTCATTTTTCCCTCTGAAATTTCCGTCTTTGGTGGTTTGGAAAACGAAGATGAACGACTTGCCCGGATTTGATTTCCTGAGTACATCCAAATCCTTTGCAGAAAGTCCGAGCTTGTTCACGCTGTCAAGAAAAATAAAATCATACTCGGATAAATCTTCGGGAAGAAAATCGCTCACGAAAAGATTTTCATGCTTTACATTTTTATCGTTGAGTTTTATTTGAAGCGTTTTATCTAAACCTTCCTCACGCGCCACATACAAAACTTTTCCGTGATTACGCGCCAGGTATCCTGCAAATTCCACACAGAGATATGATTTTCCTGTTTTCGGTTTTCCAAAAACCATTGCTGTAAAACCCGGTGCGGGATCGCCCATCAGTTCTCGCCATTTATCTTTTAACCCGATGGAATCAAATTCCATGTCTGCAAAATCCATACTGCTCATTAATTTATTTCCACTTTCTGATTCGCCCTCATCCTCGTCTTCAACTCCGTTCAATCCACAATTACATTTACCCAAGAATCCCATCAGCCCATTCAGCTCGGCTGAATTCATCGGCAAAGTTTTTTTGCTTTTGTCTGCGAGAAAATCCTGCAATGAAAGCCAAATCTGATTCAGCTTTGTGGCGTACTTATCGCCCTTTTCAATTTTCCTTTTCTTTACTGCGCGGTTTATCTGCTCAAAAAGTTTTTTCGCTTTCTCTTTGATTCCAATTTTTCCATGCAGGTTCACATAGCGTTTGATGAACTGAATGGATTTGAATTCCTTTTCACCCTCTATTTCCTTTTTGAACTCTGCCCATGTCTTAGGACTGATTTCAATTTCAATGGAACGACCTTTCATTCCATTGTAAACTTTCAGAAGATTTTCCTGCATATAGTTTATTTGCTTTGACCATGCAGAATCTTTTCGGATTCTTCTTTCAAGAATTGCTTTTTGAAGTGCATTGATAAAGCGCAATAACTCTTCCTTCGTTTTCTTTTTATTATGAAGTTTGATGTAACGCTTCATAAAGCGCAACTCATCGGGAATACGCTCTACCAGTTCCACATCTTCTTTCGTTTCAGTTTTTACCTTCTGAACGCGCTCATTTTTTACTTTTTCTTTTTTCGGATGAACACTTTTTTCTTTTTCCTTCTTTTCTTCCTTGCGCTCCTTTTTTGCTTCTGATTTTTCAGGAAGATGTTCGGAAAGTTTTTTGAAATATTCATCAATGACTTTCTGAATGGTCGGACTGCTTTCGTAAGAAGTCCAGCTTTCTCCTTTCATTGTAACCTTGTCCACGAACTCATGTCCCTTCTGCAACGCAGGAGGCAGAGTTGAAAAATCAAGTCCGCTTGTTTTGCTGTAATAATTATCTGTGTTTATCATGGTAAAATATTTTAGTTTATACTGAGCTTGCCGAAGTATTTATGCTGCGAGTAATTCAAGTTCCAATGCCAGCGCCTCTGCTTCGAGTTCATACAATTTTATATTGATACTTTCATCCTGCTTTGGAGGAAGCTCAATTTTTTTTCGTGTGGAAGTGCGTTTCTGTTTTTCGTCTTTGATAATTGAAAACTGACTTGCGGTAAGCGTAACGGCAGAAGAAAATTTATTCTGAAGAATTTCTACAAACGGCTCGATGTTTTTATGCGGTAAAGTCGCAACCATTTTATCCGACACCTTTTCAAAATTATTTCCGTCCACGAGTTCAAGCAAATCTTTATCGAGATAAACTTCTCCGCCTTGAACACGCGAACCCGGCACAATAACTTTGTATGCGTTCCCCTGACGAAATATTCCGATAGCATTGTTGGTGTGAATAGCCGCGCCATCGGTTAGCGATTTAATTATTTTGATTGCCTTGCCAATCGGCACAACGACTTTATCCCCGATATGTTCTTGGGGAATCCAGTTTTCAGGCATCAGGATTCCTTTTTTTGTTTCTCCATCGGAAGTTGTGTAGCTGACGAGTTTTCCCTTAAAGTCGGAAAATGCCTGCAATAAATTTCCTGTAATGATGTGGCGAGTTCTCCTGTCAACCGTATTTGTCTTAATCGCTTTTTCCCATTCTTCCAATAATTGTTCTCGGTCCATTTCTTCTGCATCCGAACTTGCGCCCATGATGGCGGTAATATCATCGGAATAACTCGCGGGAATGGCAATGTATTTATTGCTGTTAGCAATGGCGAAGCGTAGTTTCATTGCGCTTGGTGCATAGGGATTTTTCTTTTTCTTGTCAATGATGAATCCTAAAAAAGTTGCTAAAACTAATTCCTGTCCTTCGTTATAGGACTGCACAGGATAATTCAGCCGCTTGCCGACAAAGAAGTATTTAAAAATCCTTTCGAGATATTGAGCGCGGTTGCCGAATACTTTTCTTGTTTGCTCTACTTGCGCGTCTCTTGCCTGTTCCAGTTCATTTTCTCTTAGGCGGATTTCGGATTCTCTTTCCTTTTCCGATTTTAGTTTCAGGATTTTCTTTTCATTGGGAACTTCCTTAATCAGTTCATCGTATTTTTCATTCACCTCTTTTATTTCTTCTTCCAAACGTCCTGCAATAAAAGTTTCATATTCGCTTTGCAATTTTGCTTTTATCGCGTGTGCATCTTTTCCTCCGAGAGATTCGTTCAGCAAATTGGCGAGTTCGCTTTTTGAAAAAGGTTTTTTCAGAACATTCGCTTTTACAGTTTCCAATATGCTGTCGTCTCCGAATGTGCTGTCTCCGCCTTTTCCCATTTTAATTACATTCCGGTTGATTCTCTCCGCTTTCAAATCCATTGCCTCCACTTCCAAATCATATTCCCCGATTTGCTTCAGGTACTCGGAATAATCTATATAACGCTCTGCAATCTCATTGTAAAAATCCGATTGCATCTTTGTTGAAAGAACTGCAACACGCCCTGAAACTTTATGCGCTGCATCTTCTACATTTTCTTTGTCATCCTGTTTTGTTGTTTTCAGTTTAAGCGGGTCATTCAGCAATTCATTTGTTTCAGGATTTTCCAAAAGATATTCCTTAACCAATTTATCTCCGTACTTATTCAGAAAATCGGGAACATCTAAAATTTTTGTGCTTTGCTTTTGATTTGACGTTGTGTTTGCATCGAGCGATTTTAATTTTTTCTGCAACATCATCATCAATCGCTTCTCTGCCGGTATTGCCGAATTCACATAATCATAAATCGGTTTCAGGATTTGCCCTGTGCGGTTAATCCTCCCGCGTTTTTGGACTTCGGTGTTGATGTCAAGCTCTGCCTGTAAAACAATCATTGCTCTTTGCTTCACCTGTGAAGCGGGAACTTTTGCCGTAGGAATTGCGTGTGCCGATGCGCCTGTGCTTCCCGATTGGTTTATCATCAGCACATCCACCTCGTTATTGTTGAACTGGCGAAAGGCATCGTTGGTGTTGATTCTCCTTCTCTGTAAAATCAAGCCTTTGCTTGTCTTTGGATTTATTTGCAGTTCGTATTTTCTGCCTGTTACTTCCGCAACGGAATATCCTGCATCCTGAATTTTCTTTATCACTATATCAATCGGGGAAATGGTGATTCCTGTGCTTGCCGATTTTATTTTTCCCATGATGCGCGTGTATTCTGCCTGCGCCTCCTGCGATAAATCCGAGAGTTCAAATTTTTTGGAAGTCGGTTCGCCATTCACATCATGTTCTGTGTAGCGCAGGATTCCCTCAAGCCCTCGTTTTAAAACCTCTGAAAAATCAGCATTGATTACATCTCCGTCTCCCACCGTTACGCCTTTATCATTTTCCATTTGCTCAATGAAACTTCCCATCGTAGAAGCGAAAGCAATTACAGGTTTCTTGCCTTCTTTCAGTCGCATAATTGCCCGCTCTGCAACTGCTTCCGCTTTGATGGAGAAAAGCATTTGATTAATTACATTGAACACTTTAGAAAAGTACGGCTGATTGTCCACTCCCGCTTGCGATGTTCCCTCCCGCAGTTTCACTTCTTTTCCTTCGGCAACGGCAATTTTATCCAAGTCATCAATTTGCTTGTCCACGAAATTTTTCTGAAAGGAAATTATATCGCGCAGAATTTCCGTGATGTTGTCGGCAACGGCTTTATGTTCCTGCTCTTTATCTTCGAGCGTGATGTAATTCACTTCCACGCCTTCAAAGGAACGCTCGCGCCTGAGCATCTGCCCTTCGGCTACGAGCTGGCTCGACAACACTTCCTGCAAGGCAACGCCTCCGCGAATAATTGCTTCCACGAGTTCATCCTTTGTCATGTTCGCATCGGAGATTGCAGTTTTCATAGCGTAAATCGGCATATTGTCCGGACGTTTGGCAAAAGTTGCCGAGAGAAATATTACGCCTTTTGTATCGGCAACAACGGACTGCATAAATTCCCCTGTGTTGGATGAGCCGCTCGAATTATGCGCTTCATCCATTATGATAATATTTCCGTTTGCGATTGCGCGAAGAAAATTCGGTTTCTCAGGTTTTTTTTCGGGAGAATTAAACTGCGAATATGTTCCTACAACAAAATGAAATTTAGCAGGAACTTTTTCGCTCTCGAAAATTTTCTGCTGTTCATGCGCGGGCAATGCCTGATAAATAATATTTCCGTCTTCATCTTTAATATCAGTCTTGGATTCCTTGCCGTTCACAATAAAAGGAACAAGATGAGCCGAACCGATTGCAACCAAATCCCGGTAGATGTCGGAAAATAAATTTGCTTTCTCAGTAATGAAAATTGGTTTCAATCCCTGCTGAACTCCGTAACGAATCATTCCTGCCGCAACTCTGCCTTTGCCGATTCCGGTTTGGTCTCCGATAATCATTCCCTGCCCGCGCGCTTCGATATTGTAAATCGCCATTGCAACCGCATCAATCTGTTCGGCAGAAAGTGCCTTGCAGAGTTCCATCTTACTACGAAAATTTAATCTATGCCGTACAAACGCATCAATGTCTCCGCCAACTTCTTCACGGATTTGTTCGAGTGCTTTCTGCGTTTCAAAGCTCATCGAATCGGGAACTTGCGTATTCAGCACAACGCAGGATTCGGAAGCGGGAATGTAGGGCGAGCCAAGTTCCTCGCCTAAAAGTTGTCTTTGCAAAGCCAATGCTTCGCGTTCTAAAGAAGAAATATTTTGTTTCATTGATTTTGGATTTTGTAATTCATCGGCAATCGCTACTTTGTTTCCGCTTCTCACGAGTTTTGATAAATAACTGTCGAGGGAAACAAGCGGGAAGCCCGTTACGGGAATACCGTTGCGATGCGATAAAACAGTTCCGATAATTTTTGAGGTTGCAACAGCATCTTCCCCGAATGTTTCGTAAAAACTTCCTGTATTTAAAAGCAAAACCACATCGGGATATTTTTCTTTCAGAGAATTGAATCTTTTGATTTCCGAAAGCCCGCTTGCGCTAATTGCATCGTTCACCCTTTCGTATAAAGCATCAAATGTTTTTACAGTATTAGATAGTTCGGAATTTTTTACAGGCGCGGCTCCCTGCGGATTTTTTTTTCTGCCGTCAATCAAAATCAATCTCACATCGAAGGATGTTCCCTGCCGTGAATATAAACTGCCGTCAATATTGATTACGTCAATTACGTTATAGCGGCTATACAGATAATTGAAAAAGATTCGGTTCTTTCCTGCCTGTATTCTGCCTTTCTCATCCCATTGCGTGTGCCCACCGATTATGATGGATGCCTTTCCGTTGTCCCTCATCGTATCGAGCGCACGCAGAGCCATCAGGTGGTCGAGCGTTTTAATCGGAAAGTTATCGTACATCACTTCGGTATCAAGCGTACCGAAAGGGGGATTGGTAATAACTGCGCTCATCTTTTGATAAAACTCAGGAAATGGTTTTGTCGCATCGCGGTTCAAAACCATTTTGTACCCCTGCGTGTGCAGATTTTCCCTGCGTACAGAATCAATTTCATTTACAATAATATTCTGCTCTGTTCCTGCAATCGTCAATAATCCATTTCCTGCGCTTGGTTCAAAAACAGAAACGCCTTTGTCCGCGCCAACAAATATTCCTGCGAGGAATGTGATTGGCGCGGGCGTAGAATATTGTTGCAATAAAATACTTTGGCTTGTGCGGTGGGAAAGATTGACCTGGCTGTTGTATAGCTCAACAATGGAATCAAATTTTTCCTTTTCGCTTTCCTGACTGTGCGCGAGGGATCTTGCCCTGCGTACAATAGCAAGTTCTGTAAGTTCCTTCACCAAAGTTTTATCGTGGATTCCGAAGGTTGCTGCAAGTTTTTCAATAGAGCGTTTGTTGTAGGAAATTTTTTTCTCCAAATCCTTTTCAACTTTTTCAACGAACTGCCACTTGGGAATAGTGCTGAGTAATCCCAATCCGTTCAGGGAAATATTTTTCAGATTCTTTTCGGCTATGTGGCAGTATTCTTTCTTCCCTTCAATGCCGATGAATTTTCTTCCGAGTTCAATCGCCCTTACGCCTGTGCTTGCAGTCCCGCAGAACGGGTCCAGTACAATTCCGCCTTTGGGACAACCTGCAAGAATCGGCTTGGTGAGTAAGTCGGAACTGTATTTTGCATAGTGTTTATCGTGTCCGCCTTTGTTTTGAATTTTCCAAAAATCAGAAATGTCTCCGGGATTCTTTCCGTCAGGGTGGCACATCTTTTTTTCATCCATGTTTTCATACGAACTTCCTTTTTCCCTGTGTCCGTTCCATCCGCGCTTTGTTCTCTCGACTGATTCTGCCTTATGCGGTTCTCTCACGCTGTCCAAATCGAAATAATAATCCTTTTCTTTTACCATCAAGAAAACGTACTCATGCTTTTTTGCAAAACGGTCTTTCACGCTTTCAGGCATTGAATTTTTCTTCGCCCAAATAATATCATTGCGTACAATCCATCCGCGTTCCATACACCCGATAGCGAAGCGATGCGGAATTAATAATTGTGATTTATGCGGAGCTTTTCCTTTGATGAGAGTTGCTCCGTTTTCTACATGGTGCTTTGTGCTTTTGCTGATGTACTGCGTTCCCCGGCCCGTTCCCGACTGTGTTCCGTAAGTGTCGCCAAGATTAATCCAAACAGTTCCTTTCGGTTTAAGTACGCGCCTGATTTCATCCATGAGTTTCCAAAGATTCTCAAGGTACTTGTCAAAAGTTTTTTCCAAGCCCCATTGCCCTTTCCATCCATAGTCGCGCAGTTGCCAGTACGGAGGTGAAGTGATAACACAGTCCACGCTCTCATCGGGAAAATCTTTTAGGGTTTCGAGAACATCGCCTTGAATCACTTTATTGATATCCGGCTTGAGCTTGCTGTTTACAAAACCGATTTCATTTTCTTCCAAGCCAACCAATCCTTCATCTCCGAAGGAATAATAACCATCCTTTGTTACAATCACATGGTCAAGCAGGGAAATATCCATTGTGTTCGCACTTTCCTTTATCTTTTTTGTGAGGTCAATGTCTGCTTGGCTTGGTTGAAGGTTTCCGCTTGGATGATTGTGAGCTATAATAATGGAAGTGCTTGCGCTTTTCAAAGCAGCCGCAAGAATAATTCTCACATCGGCAATCGTTCCGCTTATCGCACCTGTGGTATGCCTGTAAAATCCAATAATATTATTTCCCCTGTCGAGATACAGCACGATAAATTGTTCCTGCAATTCAATTTCACCGCGTTTATAAATCTTACGGATGAAATCTGCTACATCTTTCGATGAACCAATCTTCCCGAAAAGTTTTTTTCGGGAAGACCTGTTCAATCGCAGTTTCACTTCGGGTATCTCGCCTTGCTGCAAATACCCAAGCGTGAAAATCATTTCGGGTTTTACCTGATATGGTTTATGCTTACGCATTAGCACTTGGCGGATAAATTAATGTTGCTCGGTTGTCCCAAACCTTGTCAAAGTTTTGATTTCCACCCGCCCACAGGTAAGTGTAGATTCCCCTGTTGTTTGTGATTTTCTGAATCGCCCAAACTGCATCAGAAGTTCTTGAGCCGGGAACTGCGAATCCTTTATAAATAGTTTTCGGATTCGTTTCATCGGAAATCTGCGGAGCCTGAAACAGCAAGGAAGATTTTATGCTGTCCAAGTCCGTAATTTCCTTTTGTTGGTTCAGCTCGGTGGAAATGCCGGGAGGAATTACAATAGTATTTTGAAGCATTATGTTGATTGCATCCACGAGTGCATCAGGAGTTGGCGTTTGAGGATTGCTGACTTCGGGAAAATTGATGAAGATATTGTTCAACGCTCCCTGACCAATATCAATTTTAATTACCGTGTCGTTGATTACGCTCACTTCATGGATTTGATTTTTCAAAATATTACGAGTTCCATCGGCTGAAATAATTTTCAGCGAGGCTCCGTTGTTTAGGATTTGTGTTGCAAATGCTGTCATGTTACTTTGGTTTTTTAGGTTTGTTATTTTTATCGTTGTCGTCTGAGAAAAAGGTGTGAGCGATTGCTTCACCGAGAATTGCACCGAGAAAGCCGCTTACCATCATGTAAGGCACAACATCTTTCTCTGCACTCTTGGCGTAGAAATATCCTGTAAGCGATGTTATCAAGGTGAGAGACGATACAATCACCTTTTCTTTCATGGGTGCTTTCATTTTTTCAATAATAGAGTGGTTGTTACCCCGGATAGAATCATTATGCCTGCGGTTAGAAATTTTGATTTGATATTTCCCCGCCTTATTTTCTTATCGGCAAGTTTCAGTTCATCCGTTAGTTTGTTTTGAAACGTGAGGGATGAATCCGTAACTTGTTTCAGTATGGAGAAACTGTTTTGACATACTGCCATAGCAGAATCCTTGTTCTGAATTACAATTTTCAATTCGGTAATTTCCGTATCACATAAACTATCTCTCGAATTAGTTTCTGAAATAAATTGTTCTGTTTTTTCTTTTATCGAACCGCAGTTGGAAATTATTTCAGAAGTATCGGTCAGGGTTTTGCTTTCTGAAATCAATCCCAGAATTTTTCCCTGCAAGGATTTTTCTTTTTGCTTTGATTCTGTCAAAGCAAAATCAGTTTTCTGAATCTGCTCTTGCAGGTAATTGTTTTTCCGAATCCAGTATTGAAGCTGTGATTGATAATTGCTTTCAATGGAACTTACCTGAGCGGTCATTTCCTTTATTACAATCTTGGATTCTTTCAATTCGCTTTTAAAGCCCTCTATCGAATGATAAAGGAGCAAGGAAGAAAGCGCGGAAAAAAAACCGAACATGAATGTAATGATTACAGTACGCTTGTTCAGGATTTTGATTTTGGTTTCTGTTAAAAAGTCAATCATGGGTTTTCGTTTTTTTCGTTAGTAAATGTTTTTGTTTTCTTCTCGATGGAATAACCGAAGCAACCTGCACCGATGATGCTGACGAAAGAGTAAAACATATATTCGGGAACTGCTACTGAGAAAAATTGCTGTGCGAGCCAACTCACGAGCGTAGCCGCGACAAACACAAGTGTTACTGCTTCCCTGAGAGAATAATTTCCCTCTTTGTCCTTCATTAATTGTTTTATGAAATCATTCATTGGTGTCGTAGTTGATATATCCGATTAATCCCAAACCGAGAGTTAATGTTCCGATTA
Organism: Bacteroidota bacterium; assembly: GCA_016213435.1. Classification (GTDB taxonomy): domain Bacteria; phylum Bacteroidota; class Bacteroidia; order Palsa-948; family Palsa-948; genus Palsa-948. The sequence continues at coordinate 47,021 of JACRAL010000028.1, read as the reverse complement.
CAATTCTTTTGATGGATTCTCTCCGCAGGGCGCGAAAGTCAAGCAAGGTGTAAGTGAATCGGTTTCCGTACAACTTGCTATGCTTATCACACATCTCCATAAAATGTTCAAAGTCCTCTGCGCTTTGAAAGACCTGGCATCCTGCGGAAAACTTGTCTATGTATTTTGTTTTCCCCTGTGCCATTGCCCTGTGAATGTTGATTCCGTAAATTCCTTCTTCTTTTTTTCCGTTGAGAAAATCCAACTTCGCATTGCGGTTATAGTCGCGCATGATAGCAACGGGAGCCACTTGCACGAGGGCTTTGTATTTTCCCAAGTGCATTCCGATTTGGTAGGCATTTACATATTGCCCTTGTGCAAGTATGGCTGTCCCCTGTGGTTGCATCGGATTCTCCAACCAAAATGTCCCGGGGTCCGTTGTCGCCTTAAAAATGTGATACTCCCATTTCGTTGGTTTTGATTTGTAGAAAACGTGTATCTCATCATCAAAGCGATTAGGAATTGTGCTTCGTGTGCGAACTCCCACGATGTTCAGTTCGTAAGGGCGCGTGTGCAACACATAACCGTTTCTGCGAAGTATGGATTTTACTCTCGGAAAAATCATGCTGCGCCTTTTAAATCGGGTTCGTAATTGCGTAGCCATTCTCTCACATCAAAACTCGGACACGCTTTCGCCACATTTGGAAAATCCCTGTGTCCGAGAATTTTTGCCTGCGGATATTTTTCAGAAAGCTCCATGAGCTTATCGAACATGGAATGTTTCTGCGCGGAAGTCCGGTTGTCAATCGGTTTTCCGTCTTTGTCAATTCCCCCGATGTAAGAAATATGTACGCATTCGGGATTGTGTCCGTATGCTCCGTAGCTCATTCTGCTTTCGTCAAGCAGTTGCTCGATTTCTCCATCACGGTGAATCAAGTAGTGATAGCCGGGCGTGTCGCCCCATTTTTTTACTTCCTTCCAGTATTTTTTTATCGCCTCAACTGTTGCCGTTGGCGGTGTGGCGGTGCAATGCACCACGATGAAATTTATTATTCTCATTGTGTTTTGTTTTTTATAAATATTTTATCGTTGATGTTTTGACTATGAATTTTCTTCCGTTGTTTTCAAAAAGGGTGAATCCTTTACTCGTAGCTATTTCAGTTCCTAAAATCATTTTCGCGGGAACTTTCGCGCCTTCATTCGGAGTTCTCCAAACGGTTGTAGCCTCAGTAGTGATTACTTTGAATCCATCCAATCCTGAAAGCGACCATTTTTTTCCATCGTACTTCAAACCCATCCGTGAAAACTCCAAACGGATTTGCTGTTTCTGATTTTCGTCCGGGAAACTGCCGAGCAATCCGTTCACAAGCGTTTGGCTTACTCCGCGCAGGCTGAGTTTTTTGAATTCGTTGCTGACTGCGGTGTAATCGTCTTTCGTACTCATCTTCTTCAGGGAATTGATAACTCCATTGATGTTTTTGTTCACGGCATCTTTGTAGAGAGCTTTGGCAAGTGCGCCTGCATCAAAAGAAGATGAGGATGACTGCACGATTACATTGTAAGTAGTTTCATCAATGGTGTCGGGCAGGTTGAGTTTCTTCAGAGCGGTAACCATTTCGCTTCCGAAATCTCCATCGGCTCCGTAACGCGGAAGAATTCCTTTTCCATTTTTTGCAATAAGAGCATCCTGTACTGATTTCACTTTTGCTCCCTTGCTTCCTTTCTTCAATGGAAAATCATCGTTCCGTGTTTGCGGTTGCGTAAAAAATTTCGGTGCGAATGTGCTTTTCTGCGGAATGACTGGCTGAGTATCGGTGTCGGATGATGAATCATCAGCATTACCTTCTTTTTCTTTTTTCTTCTTCTGATAATATTCCCAACCGAAATAGCTGAGTAATCCCGTTGCCGCAACTCCTAATCCTATGAGAAGGAATTTTTTCTTCTTGTTTGGTTTTTCCTTTTCCATTTTATTTCTGAGGTTTCGATGTTATTATTTTCATGTAGTCCTGCCAGTCGTCCATTTCGCTCTTTAAGTCGTCAAGCATATTGCTGTTGTATAGTTTGAAATATGCTTTTGCTGTTTCAACAAATGCGTCTTGCGTTGGCATCTCGGTAAACACCGCTTTGACTGCATCTTCATCTGTACCGGGGAATGGTCCGTAGGATTTATCAAATGCCGCCTTCATCCGCTTTGCCCAATCCTCATATTGCGTTGCAGTAGGTTTGTTCGGAGCATTTCCTTTTTTTCTTTTTTCAATCCTGTCGGGCTTGGCATTTACAATCGCAAGCATCTCATTGTACTCCGTGCTTTGAAGTTCATCTGCCATGTCCTTGTAAAGAGGAGAGTGATAAAGTTTCTGATAGGAATTGGAAACCTGTGTCATCGCTTTCTTGCTCGGAATCTCAATCAGAATTTTTCTCAGTTCAGGCGTGTTCGTTCCGAACCATCCATCATTATCAAAAGCCATTTTGATTCTCTTGGCGTAAGTCGCTGGGGAATTCTCATCGAAAGTCCTTTTCTCCTCGCTGTTTGAAACAGCACCGCGAATTATTTTTCTTCCGAGAAAGAATGTCCCCAGCGTTACGACAACTGTCCCGCCTGCATAAAGGAGCTTTTCCTTCAGAGTGAAATCTTCCTTTTCCTTATTGCCAAGCGTTTTCATTTTATACTCCGAGATAGGATTTTGCCAATGATGTTTTTATCGGGTCATTTTTTACAACGTGCGCCAGTTTTTTCAGCTCATCCGCAGTAAGGAAGGTGGCAAGTATGGTCAGCGCGTCCATCTTCATTTCGGCTTCCGCCTGCGTGTTTGCAGGTACGGAAAAATCACAGTTGAATTTTTTCATCAGGGTTTTGTTGTTTCAGGTTTAACATTTATTCCGAACATCTTTGCGATTCGGTCAAGGGCGGTTTCATCGCTCAGGCATTTTCCGATGATTTGAATGACCGTTTCAAATTCCATTAAACCTTTCAGAAACTTTTCCTTTTCAGTTTCTTTTGGAACTTCCGTTTCTTTGGGTTTTTGTTTATTCAGTCCTCCGTATAATTCCTCAAACATTTTGTCAATCTCCGTTTCGATGACTTCTTCCGGTTCCAGAAGTTTTACCCTGTAATAAGGAGGGAAATTGCGAAGCAGGAATTTTTTAAGCCGTTCGTACGCTTCGATTTCATCTTCTGCGTAGAATGAAATTTGATAATTCAGTTTTTCCATTTTGTTATTTTTTTATTTGGTTAATGTTTAATAATTCCGTTACGGGTTTGATGTTGGTTTTATCTTTCACGAATTCCCCAATGATGTCGAACACCATGTCAAATTCTTCTTTTGAAAAAGCGGCTTTCATTTTGCCTCCGAAATCCAAATAGAATTTGTCATCTTCCGATAAGCCGCTTTCTTCAGAGGATTTCATTTTGAAGCTCGCTTCCTCCTTTGGCTTTTCGTTTCCTGAGAGGGAAGATTTTTCTTCCGATTTTTTTCCGAGAATATGAGGGAGTGCCAGGTCTTTGATAATCCCTGTGAAATCGGACATTCCTTTTGCATCCTCCAGTTTCTTTTTCGTTTCCTCAATGACACCTTCGAGCTTTTCATTCCATTCTTCCGATTCCTTTAACTTGAATTTTGTGTCCTCAAGTTCCTTCTTCACTTGGTCGCAGAGAAGTTTTTCCTCCATTGCTTTCAGTCCCTTGTTTATTCCGTCTTCAATTTTCTTTTCCACTTCAATCCCGTTCAACGACTGGGAAGAATCTTTCAATTTAAAAATGTGCTGCTTGGAGCGGTTGGATTTTTCCGTGTTGTAAACAAGCACCCTTATTTTTTCCGTCTCATCATCTACAAACTGTTCGTGGCTGTCGAAGTGGTCGGGGTTATCCGTTTTGGAGACGACTTTGAAATCGTCCACATAAACTTCAATGTATTTTGTCTCTCCTTTTTCTTTCATATCCTTCAACCAGTTTTTAAACTGTTCGAGATTGAAAGGAGAATATTTTTTAGAAATCGGATTTTCCTTTTGTTTTTCTTCCATTTTATTTCGTTTTATGCTTTGGAATAACGTTTATTAATCGTATGTGATTTACTGCCACAAGAGCTGTATAAACTGAAGCGCGATTGCGTGTGCTTCCAGTTTTTCTATTTTCTCTTTCTTCTCTTTCAGCAGCGATTCGAGCTTACTGATGTATTCTTCCGCATCGGAGAGTTGAGACCGGCTTTGTGTCAATTCACTTTTTGCTTGCTCCAATTCCCACTCTATGCGGTGGTTCTTTATATTTTCAGAAATCATCTTTTCCAAAAAGAATCTCTCGTTACTTTGTTCTTCTGTTTTCATTGTTTTTAAATTTTATGCTTCGGGATTACCTGAATAAACCGGATATGATTTACTGCCGAAGCGTAGTTTTGTAATGTGATTTGCCCCTGATGTTCGTATAACATTTCATTCGCGTTCTTCAAACTCAAATCAAAAATTCCGAATTCTGATTTCACGCTCACGTCCTGCGCTTCTTCCACGAGGATGAAGAACTGGTTGAATGCGGGGACATCCAACTGTTCTGAGGGTTGCAGAACAAAGTGCCGGAAGCGCAGGTAGTAATCGTTTCCGAAACCCAGTTCTTCCATTCTTCGCGGGATGTATTCAAGAGCAAGGTTGATTGTCATTGTCAATGGGTTTTTCAAACTTGTACCATATATATAGGAAGACATCGTAGGAAACATCCGCCTTCAGCATTTCTCCGAGCCTGTCTTTGTATAGCCCAGCGATAACCGTTGTGTTTGCATCCACAAGAACTTCCTCTAATTGGCGTTTGTAGCCGTGCGTCCACACATTTTCAATCATGAAATTCACCGAAGGAACTTTGTCCAATCCTTCTTTCACGGACGGGTCTGAAATATTCGTTGCGTAAAAAATATTTGAATCATCGCTGCTTTGCAATTTCAATTCACCGACAAGAGAATTTCTTGTTGCGCCAATCGGTGAATCAATCGGAGAGGGTGAAAAATTATTTATCGGAAAAATCCCGGAACCATTTATTGCCTGACCAGTTGGATTTCCTGTTCCGTTGAAGGCAACAATATTTCCGTAGGGATTATCAAATGGAACTAAAATCGGTTGGCTTGGAAAAACCCGAAATGTTTTCAGGCGCATGGCTGTTTCAATCCCGATAATGACTTTCGCATCGAATGGAACTTTCACCTGAAAGAATTTTATTTCTCCCTGTTTGGTGATGCTGATTTTTGTCGCTATGATTCTTCGCTTAATCATTTGAATCTTTTTTATCGCATTTTAAAAAGAGGTAAACTGTGTAGGGTGCGAAAGCAGTTCCGAAGGCATCGCTGTCTGTGAATTCCATCTTCACGATTTTATTTCCTGTGTCAACGCTTCCTAAATTGTGATACCGCTCGTTTATCGGAACATTTATTCCTGACATCAGCATTTCACTCAGGTATTCAGATGGAAATAATTCGTCCTTGTTGATTTCAATTCGCTGAGACCCGCGAAAGAAAAGCAAATCGCGCCTGTCAGAAGTGAGCATCATTCCTTTCACCGCGACAAAATTTTTGTCAAGCTCAAAAGATTGCGAGACGGTTTTATTCGCCTGCGTTACCTTGAGGTCAAATCGTTTGTATTCTGTTTTTATCATCGCGTTTGTTGTTAATCGTTTGTCATTCGTTTTAAAAAAATTGGCGTAGCAGAGGCAGGCTGCATTTTACATTTGCACGCTCTGCCACCTGCTTTTTGCCAATTCACCGCTTTACGGAGTGGTGATGGTTCCGTGAAGCCCTGCCCAGATCTGCGCGTTGGGGTTCACGCCCTGCATCGTGCCGAGCGAAATGGTCAGCTCAATCAGGATGTCATCGTGGATGAGGCGAGGGTTGGCGAGTTTGTAATACCCTGCCGGAACCATTGTGAAGCCAGCGGTTTTGAAAACATTGTTGCTTGTTTCAGGAACTATTTGCTTTTTGTTCGCTTTCAAATCAAACTCTCCTGTGCTGAAAGCGGGAACAGTTTCAATTCCTGCAAAAGCAGTTGCCATCACCGCATCGGGAGTTTGGTTTTCTGAAACTCCTGCGAGCAAAATAATTCCGCTCACAAGCAGAGCTTGGTTCTTTGGAAGTTTGGCGTTGGAAATATTCCTCAATCCGATTTCCCTCACATCCTGCGTTTCAAACAGCTTGATGGTTTTGGAATTTGCGGGCTTGATGGAATAAATCACGGTGTCCGCCAAGCGCAGTTCTCCTTTTTTCAACCCTTCCTGAATGTGCTTGGGAAGTTCGTGGAAATGTTTTTCCATTTCAGCTCGGCTTCCTTTGCTTGCAGGCGCGGGCGCGGTGAGACGGTTCATCGTGCGCCACCTTTTTAATGGGTTCATTTGTTTGAGAACTCCAAGCACATCGCCTACGAGTTCCTCGTTGTCTCCGTCCAGTCCAAGCAACGCTCCCGCGTTGTTGTACTCTTCTGTTGCATTTAAATCTCCGAACATGGTTTTTGGGTTTTAATTGTTAGTGATAATTGTTTTTGATTTTCGTTTTAAAAATTTTGTTCGCTTGGGTCAATCTCTCCCATTTCGTTCGCGGGAAGATTTCCTGTTCCTTTCTGTGAAAAAGATGCTCCGCTTTCGGCAACTTGCTTTTCCAGTTTGTCAAGCGCGGTGAGGTCAAGTTGTTCCTTGCCTTCTCCGAGTTCTTTGTTTTCGGGATAAGTGAAATACTGAACATCGCCAACTCCTTTGGTGGATTCTTCCTCTTTCTTTTGCTCTTTGCTTTTCAAAACTTTGTCGAGGAAAAGTTTCTGACCGAAAGTGTCTTTGAAATTCATCACGCGCTCTTTAGCTCCTTCGAGTGCGCCTTCCAATCCGTCTTTCGGAGTTCCTTTCATCTGCGTGTCGGTTTGCTGAAAACCGTTCGCTGCCATCATGCCCACTCCGAAAATGGAAGCGAGACGGCTTTTGTAATAATGTCCAAGACCTGTTACTGCCGCTCCAATCAGAAGTGAAGCGCGCCCGATGGCGGAACCGGCTACGCCTCCTGCGACTACTCCTATCACGACATCTTTCAATGTCTCTATCGCAGTATTTTTCAAATCCCCTTTTGTCTCCAGGTCTTTGGTGATTTCACCAAGCAGGGATTTTTTCTGTGCGGCTCTTTCGTAAGAATTTTTGCTCATTGTTTTTTGTTTTTAATTGTTAGTGAATTGTTTTTTCTTTTTACATCAAAGCCACAGGTTCTTTTTTGGGATGCTTTTTATTTTTCGTTCCTGATAACTGCTTTGGATGGTTTTCTTCTTTGTGTCCTGTGATTGCGCGATAGCCGAGATAAAGCAAGCCCAAACCTGTTACTCCGATTGCAGTTGGCTTTATCCATTTTTTATTCTTGTCCCAAAATCCCTGCTTGGTGGAATCATCTCCGCTTCCCGATGAATCATCGGTTGATGTGTCCACTTTTTTTGTGGATGCGTCCATCTTTACTATTTCATCTTTGTTTTGCTCGATTTCCTTTTGAACATTATTTGGGTCTGTGTCCTTATCCGTAGTTTGAAAATCTTTTGCACTTTCGTCTTCTTTATCATTCTTCGGAAAAATATTTCCAATCTTTTTCAAAAGAGCCGCGATGCTCGCAATCGCGCCTGTGGCTGCCGTGATGGATGCTGCCGTTACTGGTTCTCCGAGCGCACCGAGCGTTTCTGCATTTTCAGAACGATACATTTCATCTCCTAGCAGTTGAGGAAGCGGAGTTGCTTCGTTCATGTCTCCGAGATTCGTGTCATATTCAAAATCTCCAAGCCCGTCTACATCGTGCTTGCCTTTTTTATTTCCCTTTCCTGTTAGAATTGCTTTCTTCAGGTTTTCAGGTTTTCCTCCCGCTCCGTAAAAAATCTTTTCGAGTTTGTCTTTGATTGTTTTCAGGTGTTGGAATTTTGCCGTATCAACTCCCTTCTGCTTTGCCTGCTCATCGCTCATGTAAGCATACTTCAGCCGTTGCCCGACTTTCATAATATTGAGCTTCATGGAGGCGAGAAGCCCGTTGCGAAGAAGAAGCGTGGCAGGATTCGCGCGGTTGGCGATGTGAAGTCCTTTCTTCAGAAGGTCTTTCAACTTTCCTTTGCCTTTCTTTTTTCCGAGAGATTCATCTTCGGAGTTTCCGAATTCTGATTCGGAATTTTCTATTCCGCTTAGGTATTGTAAATCCATTGTTTTGTCTTTTATTTCTGTATATGGTTCTTCGTAGTTGAAATAGTCCACCACGCAATCAATCGTGATGTACTTGCCGTTGGTTTTGTGGACTATCGGATAGATGTGCTGGAAATAATCTTTCCGGTATTTTGCTATGCGAAGCGTGTGCGGTATTTTCAGATTTGAAAGAATGCTGCTGATGAATACCGTGTAGCAATCGCAGTCCACTCCACGCGAACGGTCATGCCACGTCCGGGCAGGTGAACGGATTTGCTCTGTTCCATCTTCGTCTTTGTTGTAGTTGATATGATGGTAAACAAAATCCCAAATATTCTTGCAGGTTTCGCTCAAGGTATTTCCGCGAAGCATTTTTGAAATTCCTTCGGTCTGCGGCAGAGTTTCCCTTACTACTTTTGGAATGAACTTCACCGTATCGTAAACAGAAGCGCCCTTCTTAACAGTTTCGTCTTTCAGGTTCGCTGAAGGAAACAGGTGTTCGTACTGCGCTCCGCTTTTTATTTTTCTATGTTTTAATGCTTCCATTAGTTTTTCAGGGTTACTTCTTCTGTTTTTTCGTAGGGGAGTTTTTTCCAGCCCAAATCAATCGTTGAGATTGTTTTTGAATTCAGCTTCACTTGTTCACCTGCCAAAAGGGATTTTATCAGCCCTGCGCTCACCGAAAAAATATTTCGCGGTGGAATCGTTATCATTATTTTTTCTGCGACTGCTTCTCCGTAGGCGGGAATCGTGATGTCCTTGTCCACAACCTGAGAGCTTCCGATGGTCGCATCTTTATAAATGAGTTTGATGAAGGGGAACTTTATTTTGAATTTTGTGCGAGTTGGATTTTTCAGTTGCACGTCCACCTGCAAAACCAATCCGCTTAAATCAAGTTTGAAAATGTTCACCTTCGCATAAGATTCAAGCTCCACGCTCGTTCTTTTTAATCGAAAGAAATATGTAACCCCTGCGATTATTCCTCCGCCAATGGCAGAACCGACAAGTATTTTTTTTAGGCTCATTTCTCTTTTTTGTTTTTAATTCTTTCGCTTACATAATCGCTCGTGATTTTGAACACAAGCCATATCGCTCCACCGATGGCGGCTTTCACCGCGTATTCTGCAAGCCCTGAAGCGTCAAGGTTTGCGAACAGGATGGCTCCGGTGAGAACCACCGAAGAAGTGCTGTTTGATGTATGTGTATCTTGTTGCATATTCCTTCCGGATTTTTTACAAAGGTCTGACTGTATTTTCGGAGGGGTTTACGATTTTAAACGACCCTAAACGATTTTGCCAAACTCTTTACGATTGTGTAAATCATTTTACGATTATGTCCGTTTCAATTTCGATGTAAGAAGGCAACAGGAATTCTGAAAAGATTATTTTCACTTGCGGAATGGAATAATAATGTCCGTTGCGCTTTCCGAGTTCTTGCTTTAGCTCCTTTATCCATTTAAGGAATGTTACTTTGCTCACTCCGTAAATTTTCGATAGTTGCAAGGGTGTATACGGTTTAAGTTCCAACCTTACTGTTGACTTTTTTTCGTTTGCTTGTTCGTTTTTCATAGTCAAATATTTATAGTGAATTATCTTTCTTTATTTGAAAAATTAATTTTATGCAGCGAGTTGATAGTTAGTTTTGTTGCCGATATGAGAAATGCAATCGGAAAAAATTCTGAATAGGTGCATGAAATTTTTCTTCAGGAAATAATCTCCTGCCTTATTCATTACTTCGGCAGCAGATTTTGTTTTGATATACTCGCAGTATAAATCGGCAAGCACACGGAGTTCTTCGCGCACATAGGGATTCTCTTTTCTTTCTTCGCTAATCCATTTGAACCATTTGAGCGTTCCGGCAAATCCGTATTTGTAATTTCGGTCAAGCCAAAGTGCGGGGGAGGGAATGAAACGCTGAGGTTTATAATCAAGGAACATTCGCGTGAGCGTGATTCGCTGGCAGAATACGGAAAGGCGTTTGGACAGAGAGATTGGATTTCCGCTCTTGTTGGGAATGGTAAAAAATTCCCGCAGGTGATTTTTGCTTAGTGCAATTTCTTCCGTGCAGAAGATTTTGTCTTTCCATAATAACGCGCAAGCAAAATCCCATGCTGCCTCTGTAAATTCAGAAACTTCATCGGTAAAAGTTTCGGGTTTTGGAAATACTATTTGTTTTCCTGACGGAACACCGAATTTTTCAAAAATGATTTTTACTTGTTCAATCATATAGAAATGTCCGGTGCGCTCACCAATTTCTTCCTTGTAGCGTTCAAGCCATTTTCTAATTGTGGTTTTTGAAACCCGGTAAAATGCCGAGAGTTCTTTTACTGTGCAGGGTCTCAGAATCATGTTCTGTTTTTCAGCCCTGTGTTGATTTGTGTTTTCCATTTTAATTTATTTTATGATTAGTTTCCCTTTGCATTAGGGATTTCTCCCTGATTTTTTGTAAAGGTCGCGTGTCGGATTCCGGGCAGTTTCCGTTTATGTAGGTTTATGTAAGTTTGTGTCCGTTCGTGCCGAATTATTCCACTTCGTGCAAAACAATTTCCGTTCTTGTCCGGTTTTACGGCAAGAAATTTTTTTGAAGAAAAATTCGGGTAATAAAAAAGCAGAGAAGCCTCTCTGCTTAAAGAAGAAAAATAAAAACTATCGGATTAGGGCAGGAAGAAGATGATGTTAAACTAAATCCAATTCCGATTTCTGTGTCCCCGTCTCAATAATGATTTGAGTAGGGACTTTCATGTTTTCAAAAATAATTTTTACTTGAGGAATGGAATAATATCGCCCCTTCTTCGGACCCACTTCCTTTATGTCTTTCACCCATTTTTTGAAGGTGCGGTTGCATACTCCGTAAATCTTAGCAAGGTCTGTTACTGAATACGGCTTCAACTCAAGTTTTCGTACTGTTGTCATCTGAATTATATATTAAATAAATTGTATTTTTTCATAGATAAGTTTTGGGATTAAACATTCATTTCCCATGTCAATCTTTTAGAGTTTAGGAATTCATCCATTTCATTTATGGATTTCTTTCCTATGTTTCGCATCCCGGCAAATTTGCGTCTGGTCAGTTTTACCAAATCCCGCAAAAAGAAAATATCATGGTTCTTAATACAGGAATTTATGATTCGCACATCCAAAGGGAGCGTTTCTATTTTTTCTGATAAAAGTTTCTGCGTTTCTTCCGGCAGAGAATTGAATTGATTTTCCGTTTCCTCTTTTTCAGCAATGCTGCTTTTTAATTCTTCTATTTCAGTCTGCTGTTTTTTCAGCGTGGAAAAAATATTTTCATGGCGAGATAATCTCGATTTTATTATTGCAAAAGCATTATTCACTATCTGTTTTACCCTGAAATGCGTGAGCTTGAACAGAGGCGCGATTTCTTTGTATGTTTTTCCATAAATCAGGTATTCTTTCAGTACCTTGTTTTCTACTTCTCCTGAAAGTAAATCTGTATCGAGTAGTTTTGAGATTATTTCCCTCATCATAATCTCTCGTGTTAAATAAATTTCTGAGGAATTTTTCTTTTGTTTTTTCATAGCAAATGTTTTATCGGTAAATAAATGTTTTAATCAGAATCCTTCCCGGAATCTCCCCGCGCTTCTCCATGCTTTTCCATGCTTCTCCACAGTCAATGCAAAATATTTTCAATCGTCCCGGAATCATTTCACGATATTTTACTCTCCATATTTGCTCATAAACTCCTCCAGTTCGAGATGAAAGCTCGCTGCTAACTCTTTTGCTGAAAATTTATGAGCGTTTTTATATTTTGTAATCAGGTCGCGGAGCAAATGCGGTTTCTCTTTCGGAAAATCCAATTCAATCGGCTCGCGCCTGCGTATATTCATTTGATTGAACTGAGCAAGCATATATTTTTTTTGATTCTCAGTAAAAAATCCCAAGTCAAATGCGCGGTATAAAAGCGCAATCATTGAAACTTTCCATTTCTTTTTTAGTTCAGCAAGCAAAGCAATGGTAATTCCTTTCTCAAAATCTTTTCTCACTTCGCTTTCAGGCAAAAGGAAACCTGCGGCAAACATATTTGCCTCGTGTGAAATATCTCTGTCATGCGAAGGAAGCGTATGTGAGTGCATCACTAAATGCCCAAGCTCGTGCGCCAAACTGAAACGCTGTCTGTCCGCAAGGTGATTTTTATTTACAACTATAATTGGATGCTTGTCCTTTGTAAGAATTGTTCTGCTATCAATTCGTTCTGTTCCGAAGTCAAATGAAATAATGATGATTCCATTTGCTTCTAAAAGTTCAGTGAAATTTTCAATTTGTCCTTTTGGAATTTTCCAAAACTTGCGAAGCTGTTTTGCAACTTGTTCTTCCGAGCCAATTTTTTTTACATCCAAGTCAGGAATATTCAGCGCAGGGAATTTTAATTTTTGTGAAAGCATTTCAATATTGAGGCGGTATAAATTGCATTGCGCTTCAAACGGCATCAATACTTTTGCGTTCACATGGTCGCGCTTGCGAAAGTTCAAACTCATGGGCAGAAACGCTTCGCCTTCCTGATAGAAAAAATCAATGGGATATTTCAGAATCTTGCTCAACCTTTCTAATGTGTCTTTTGACATGGACTTCATATCCGTTTCAACTCGGCTGATGAACCCCTGAGTGGTATTTAACCTGCCTGAAAGGTCTGTTTGAGAGAGACCGCGTGATTCACGGCCAAGGGCTACCATTTTGGGATTAATTTGTATTTCGGATGCTGTCATAAGTATTATTTATTATCCGCGACAAAGGAAAACATTTTTTCTAATATGACCAAATATATTACCATAATTATTTTAAATTCACCCTAATCCTTGCTGATTTTAAGGTTTTTAGAGATGTTGAAAAGTTAAACATAGGTAAAACGCACCCCTTATAGGGTTTTGCATTGGATTATAGGTTTTTCAAGAAAAATAGTACCTTCACGTCCGATGAATTTTATTCGCACACATATTATTTCTAAAATCCTCTGCTTTTTATTTGCGCTTCATGTATTCAATATTAGCGTAGATCCTCCTGATGCAGATTTAGATTCTATCCCGGAGGATTTATCGGTAAATGATATGGAAAGCATTAGCGAAATCATTTGTGAACAAATACTTCATATAGACAATCTTTTTCCGGAGTCTGATGAACAGGATGATGATGACAAAGGCGCGCCTGTTGATATGGACGTAATATTCTCATTTTACAATGAGCCAACCACTGTTTTTATAGTTGCACCATATGTTGAAAAGAAACTAATGCATACTATAAAAAATGAAGAAATCATTGGGCAATTTTGCTCCGATGTAGTACCCCCTCCACCTAAGGCTTAATTCTTTCTTTAATTCATGTTTTGATCCTAACAGGTCTTAACAGCGCTTGGGTTTTGCCCATCATTCATTTTTCATTTTAAATTCTTTCAATTCAATGAGGAAAATCGCATTGCAATTGAGCATTTCTGCTATGATATTTCTATCAGCTTGCTCAACAGATAGTAAAAAGGAAACGCCTGAAAAGTTTCAGGTAATTAGTCCTCTCATCATGGATACCACTTATCAAAACGAATATGTCGCTGAAATAAATGCGCTCCAAAACGTAGAGATAAGAACACGTATTAAAGGATTCATAGAAAATATTTACGTGGACGAAGGGCAAATAGTGAAACAAGGGCAAACGCTATTCACAATTAGCAGCAAGCAATACGAACAAGATTTGCTAAAGGCAAAAGCCGGGTTGAAAAGTGCTTTGGCTGATTTAAAATCAACGGAAATTGATTTGGAGAACACAAAAAAACTGCTGGACAAGAAAATTGTTTCTAAAACCGAACTTGATATGTTGGAAACGAAAGTGGATGCTGCAAAGGCAAAGGTAGAAGAAGCCCAATCAGATGAGGCGCAAGCCATCCTCAATCTTTCTTTTACAGAAATTAAAGCCCCATTTGACGGCATCATAAACCGCATTCCAAACAAAACAGGCAGTTTGGTTGAAGAGGGAACTTTGCTCACCGTTATTTCCAATAACAAAGAAGTATTTGCATACTTCAATGTTTCTGAAAAAGATTATTTAGATTATACTCTTTCAAAACAGCAAGGAAAATCAAAAGAAGTTTCGTTGGTATTGGCAAACGGAAGTTTATATAATCACAAAGGCTTGATTGAAACTACCGAAAGCGAATTTGACAAAAGTACAGGCAACATTGCTTTCAGAGCGAAATTTCCGAATCCCGAACAAGTTTTGAAACACGGAAGCAGTGGTAAAATATTGGTGAAAACAGAATTGAAAAACGCAATGCTTATTCCTCAGAAATCAACTTTTGAGGTTCAGGAAAATATTTATGTTTTTGTTGTGGATAAAGAGGGTAAGGTGCAGCAACGCAAAGTTACCCCTTCACTTCGTTTACTACAATTGTATGTTATCAGTTCAGGGCTTTCACCAAATGAAAGGATTATTTATGAGGGCGTACAAAAAGTAAAAGATGGCGATAATATAATGCCTGAAACGATTATGTTTTCTCAAATTATTAACCCTTAAACATTGAAAACATGGCAGGAAAAATAATTCATCGCCCAATTATGGCGATAGTAATATCGCTGATAATATTTTTACTTGGAATATTAACATTGTTCCGTTTGCCTGTAGAACAATTTCCAAGTATAACCCCACCGGAAGTAAATGTAACGGTTGAATATCCCGGTGGAAATGCCGAAACAGTTGTGAAAACAGCCATTGTGCCTCTTGAAAAAGCAATCAACGGTGTGGCAGGTGCAAAATATATTTTTAGTGACGCAGGAAATGACGGTGTAGGGTTAATCAAAATAATTTTTGAGGTTGGAACAAATCCCGATGTAGCTGCCATGAGTGTTCAGAATCGTGTTGCTGAAGTAATTCCACAGCTTCCCCCTGATTTGGTAAAGAGTGGAATTAAAATAACCAAAGTAAACAACGCTATGCTCACCTATCTGAATATTTACAGTTCAGACACAACGCTTGACGAAAAATTCCTTTACAATTTCACTGACCTGAATGTTCTTGCAGAACTGAAAAGAATTAAAGGAGTTGGTTTTATTGATATTATGGGAGTGAAGGAATACGCTATGCGTATTTGGTTGAAGCCCGACAAGATGCTTACTTACAACATTTCAACCGAAGATGTATTAACTGCATTAGATGAACAAAATGTGGAAGCAGCACCCGGAAAAATCGGTGAGAGTTCTGAAAGAAAAGGTCAGGGACAGCCATTACAATACACAGTAAAATACACGGGGAAATTCAACACCAAAGAGCAATACGAAAACATTCCGCTTAAATCGGAAACCACAGGAAAAATTTTGCGAATTAAAGATGTGGCAGAGGTAGAATTTGGCACAACCTATTTTGACGTGGAAGCAAAATTCAATGGTAAAACCTGTGCTGCTATTATGCTCAAACAATCACCGGGCAGTAATGCAAGTGAAGTAATTGCAGCCGTTAAAGCGAAAATGGAAGAATTAAAAGAAAGAAGTTTTCTAAAGGGAATGGACTACGAATTGAGTTATGATGTAAGTCAGTTTTTAGATGCTTCGGTGCATGAAGTAATCAAAACATTTTTGGAAGCGTTTCTTTTGGTTGCGCTTGTGGTATTTATTTTTTTGCAGGATTGGCGTTCCACTTTAATTCCTGCAATAGCAGTTCCTGTTTCGCTCATTGGGACTTTCTTCTTTATGCAGTTTTTAGGATTTTCATTAAACCTCATTACACTTTTTGCATTGGTACTGGCAATTGGAATTGTGGTGGACAATGCCATTGTGGTTGTTGAAGCGGTTCATGCGAAAATGGAACATTCAAAAATTGGTGCGAAAAAAGCAACCGAACAAGCCATGAAAGAAATCAGCGGTGCAATCATCGCTATTACTTTGGTAATGTCTGCCGTATTTATTCCGGTTGCTTTTATGTCGGGTCCTTCGGGCATTTTTTACCGACAATTTTCTTTGACAATGGCTATTGCCATTGTGCTGTCAGGTGTTGTGGCACTCACTTTAACACCTGCTTTGTGTGCGATTATTTTAAAAAATCATTATGGAGTAACGAAAAAGAAAAATTGGTTTTCAAAACTTCTTGACGGTTTTAATAATTGGTATAATGGCTTGGAAGAACGCTATAAAAAGCTGTTGGAAAAAATTCTTAATCGCAGATTTATCACTTTTGGTGTATTGCTTTTATTCTTAATCGGCACAGGGATTTTGGGAAGAATTCTGCCTTCAGGTTTTATTCCAAACGAAGACCAGGGAACTTTTTATGCAAGCGTAATAACTCCACAAGGTGCGACTTTGGAACGAACAAAAGAAGTAGTAAACGCTATTCAGAAAGAAGCACAAAATTTAGAAGGAATACAAAGTGTATCAACACTTGCAGGAACAAATATTCTTTCTGATGGAACAGGTTCAATTTACGGAACGGCACTGATTAATTTAAAACCGTGGAGTGAACGAAAGGTTTCTGTGGACGATGTGATTAAAACTTTGGAAGAAAAAACCAAATACATCAAAGACGCTGATATTGAATTTTTTCCACCGCCTGCTGTTCCCGGTTACGGAAACGCAAGTGGTTTTGAAATGGTTGTATTAGATAAAACGGGAAGTGGCGACCAAAAAAAAATGGAAAGTGTAGTAACACAATTCATTAGTGACTTAAAAGCGAACCCGAAAATTGCCAGTGCTTACAGTTTTTTCAATGCAAGTTTTCCGCAATACACTTTACGAGTTGATATGGACAAGGCGGCTCAAAAAGGTGTAACGGTAAACAACGCAATGAGTTCTTTGCAAACACTTTTAGGAAGCGATTATGCAACTAATTTTATCCGTTTCGGACAAATGTATAAAGTAATGGTTCAGGCATTGCCACAATATAGGGCATTACCCGAAGATTTATTGAAATTGTATGTAAAGAATGACAAAGGCGAAATGGTTCCTATGTCGGCTTTTATGACCGTTGAAAAATCGTATGGAGTTGACCAAATTGACCGCTACAACTTATACCTCTGTGCTCAAATGAATGGTGAAGGAAAACAAGGTGTAAGCAGTGGAGAAGTTTTAAAAATCATTAAGCAAACAGCAAAAGAAAAATTGCCGAGAGGTTATGATGTGGACTGGTTGGGAATTTCATTAGATGAAGCAAACAGTGGCAACGAAGCAATTATCATTTTCATAATTTGTTTGCTGTTTGTGTATTTACTTTTAGCGGCACAATACGAAAGTTTTTTATTGCCAATGCCAGTTATACTTTCATTACCAACAGGAATTTTTGGAGCGTTTTTATTGTTGAGTGCATTTGGTTTAGAAAATAATATTTACGCACAAATAGCGATGATTATGCTTATTGGATTGTTAGGTAAAAATGCAATTCTTATCGTGGAGTTTGCGGCACAACGACACAGTCAAGGGAAAACACCATTACAAGCCGCCATTGAAGGAGCAAAAGTCCGTTTGCGCCCAATCTTAATGACATCATTTGCTTTCATTGCGGGATTACTTCCGCTAATGTTTGCAAGCGGTGCGGGTGCAGTTGGCAATAGCACCATCGGAACAGCAGCAGCAGGCGGTATGTTATTTGGAACCGTGTTTGGAGTAATTATTATTCCGGGCTTGTATGTAGTGTTCGCCACACTTGCAGAAAAATTCAGCAGAAACAGAAAAGAAGAAAAACCATTTTCAGAAATCATTTAGGAACAAATTACAATGAGGAAAAGAAATATCATATACATCGCGTTTTTGTTGCTAATCGTAAGCGGTTGCAAAACACTTGATACAAACTTGTCAATTTCAAAAAAAGATGTCCCGACAAGTTTCCAAAATCAAAATGATTCTAACAATATAGCGAATATCAATTGGCGAAAATATTTTGCTGATACGATTTTGGTGAAACTGATAGACACAGCTCTTGTAAACAATATTGATTTACAAATAGCTTTACAGCGAATTGAAATTGCCCGTTCAGGAATAAAATTCGCTAATGGGCAACTACTACCTATGGTTGGCATTAACGGTTCCGTTGGAGTTGATAAATATGCAAAATATACTCCCGACTATGCAGGCAACACAACAACTGAATATGAACCCGGTAAAATTGTTCCCAATCCTCTGCAAGATTATTATTTGGGCTTACAAGCCAGTTGGGAAATTGACATTTGGGGAAAGTTGAGGAACCAACGTAAATCTGCTATTGCACAATACCTATCAAGTATAGAAGGAAGAAATTTTGTCATTTCAAATTTGGTGGCTGATGTGGCTATTTCCTATTATGAGTTATTGGGGTTGGATAATGAATTAGAAATTGTTCGGCAAACGATACAAGGTCAAGAAGATGCTTTGGATGTTGTAAAACTTCAAATGGAAACAGGAAAAACAACTGAAATAGCAGTTCAACAGTTTAAGGCAGCGCTGATAAATTCACAAGCATTAGAGAAGGAAACATTAAGACAAATAATAGAGTTAGAAAATAGAATTAATTTTCTGTTAGGTCGGTTTCCGCAACCAATACAACGAACTAAAGAAGTTCTGTTTAATGAGATTACCCAACAGTTTACTGCGGGCATTCCTTCTCAATTATTAAGAAACCGACCTGATATTCGCGAGGCAGAGTTTCAAGTTCAAGCAAGTAAATTCGATTTAAAATCTGCAAAAGCAGCATTTTTTCCTAATCTGAATATCACAGCAGGGTATGGTTTTCAAGCATTCAATCCACAGTTTTTGTTTATGACTCCAACATCATTAGCGTATTCAGCTTTAGGTAATTTGGTTGCACCACTGATTAACAGAAATGCTTTGAAAGCACAATTCAATACTGCAAAAGCAAATCAGTTAACTGCAATGTATTATTATCAGGAAACTATTTTGAATGGATATGCAGAAGTAGTAAATGGACTTTCAAACATTAAATATTTTCAGGAAATAAATGCTCTGAAAAAAGAACAAAGTAGTGTATTGATGCTCTCAGTTGAAAGTTCTAAGGAATTATATAAAACAGGAAGGGCAACTTATTTGGAAGTTTTATTGGCACAGCAAAATTCATTGGAAACGCAACTTGAACTCATAGACGCAAGTAAAAATAAACTCATAGCGACTGTAAACCTATACAAAGCATTGGGAGGCGGATGGAGATAAAAAATATAGTTAATTTTGAATGGCATTTATAATGCGTGGAGACAATGATATAAAGAAGTACGCTATTTTACTTTTAATTGGTGTAATAGCAATCTATGCACTGATTATCTTTATAGTCGTTACTTATATTTTATGAATTGCCATACAAAAAAACGGACTTCAGATTATCTAAAATATGTCATGCAAAAAATAATTATTTCGGTTTTCATATTGTCAAATTCTTTTTTTTTGTTTGCCCAATCTATAAATAATAAAAAACTTAGGGAATTAAGTCCTGATCGCCCGCATCAGACAGAATCGCCCATTACGGTAGACAAAAAGCATATAATGTTTGAACTTGATTTAATCAATTATACGAAGGAGACACAATTAAAAGAAACCTTTTCTACTTTTGGTATCGGATTTCTTAATGTTAAAGTTGGAATTACTAAAAAAATGGATATTGAATTAATTTCAGGCTGTTACAAAAACAGATTTTCGGAAATGAGTTCTGTTCCCAAGCATAGTTATTTTGAAGATTTTACTTTACGTTATAAGTACAACATTACAGGAAATGATTCGGGCAATTTTGCTTTAGCAATTATGCCATTGATTAGAACCACAAATTTTTTCCAAGATACCTTTCGGGTTTTAAATGGCGGACTTCTTCTCAATGCCGAATGGGAGGTAATGAAAAAATTTGGAGTGGGATATACTGGAGGTATAAGTTCCTTTTCAGTCAATCCGATGTTAAAGCAGACAGAGTTATTTTCCACCGTCAGTTTTGACTACAAGTTAGTTGGTGATTTAAGACAATTCGCTGAAGTGTCTTACAGGTATAATAACTCAGGCAGTCTAACCCATAACTATTCTGTTGATTCCGGTATAACTTTTACGCCAAAGCAAAATTGGCAAATAGACTGCGGTATTTATTATTTTATTCCTGAAAGAAAACCTTTTATCTTTATTGGCGGGACTATTAGAATTTAAAAACAGTCACAATGAAACTACTAAGGCATATTTTGATTTTATTATTATCAATTATTTTTATTGCATCTTGTAAAAAAGAAGAAGGCAATGGTAGCATTTTAGTTACTGTAAAATATAATGGGTACTCTGTGGAGCAAGCCTCTGTCTATCTTGAGCGCGGAAATGACACAACTTCTGCCGTTCCACCAACTCGATTTGATAAACAGCAGGGGTCAGACGCAATCGGGCAAGCATATTTTGACAACCTGCATCCGGACACTTATACTATTTTTGCAAAAGGTTACAGCCAACAGAAAGGTGGACAGGTAAAAGGGAAAATAACAGTAATAGTGAAAGAGCGTTTCAGGCAGAATGAATATGATGTGACTGTAAATACGAATTAAATGGCGAATTGCCTATGAAATCCTACCTTTGTCCTATCTATAGCCCCCATGTGCAACATTGACCGAAAGAAAAAGGAACTTTATACCTTTGTAAAAATGATATATCAACCATTAAAAGGCGCACACAGCATTATCCGCCTATCGTATTACGGTATTCTATGACCTTCTGTAAATCAGACATAAACCGTTCGATATAGGAAACATCAAGTCCGCTAACTATAAAGTCGTGTTTCATAGGTAAAATCTACGTTTCACGGCTTTTTTATTTGTAAATTAGTCCACTATTAGCCCACTTGTTAATAAGTTTTAGAAACAAGCCCCATATAGGGGATCGGGGTGCACTATGAGGTATTTCCCATGAGCGCGTAGATGTTCGCATAGTGGGGCAACATATCGGGGTAATATGGGCAACGGTGCGTACTTGTGCTAATTACTTTTGGGAAAGGAAAAGCCCCGCAGGATTGCGGGGCTTGATCAGAAAATTATAAGATTCTATTTCGGGATTATTTTTTCTTCATTTCACCATACACACTATTAGGAATAGCCCATGCTGAGAAAAAAAATACCTTGCCAAATGTCAGAGAACTCACTCCTATTTGGAAACATAGCCTTGCCAAGAATCAGGCAGGCAACGAGATATTTTAAAAAGGAAAGCAAATCATTTTACTTGTACAAGAAAAATGATGAGGTTGTTTTCTAAACGAGAGAGGTCTAACAGCTCATTCTCCTGCGGGTGTTTCATCTTTAAAATTTGGAGGATTCTCCATTACTTCCTGCCAAAGTCAGCAGGGTTCTCTCCCCATGCTTTTGTCTCCCACTTGAGGAGTTTATTAGGGTATTTATTCTGGCTTAACCACTTTTCCGCTCTTTCAATAAGAAAGAAAAGAGATTTGTTTGCAGGGGTTTCTTTTAGTTTGGTGTTTGCCTTATGCGTTTTCACCCAGTGGATGGCTGTAACACTGTCGGAATAAACGGGAACCGTGCTGTGCTGTTTTTTCAGATAACCCAAGGCATGCACGATAGCGAGGAATTCCCCGATATTATTTGTTGCATCTTCAAAAGGACCCAGCTTGAATAGTTCTTGTTTTGTTTTGGTGTAAACGCCTTTGTACTCCATTACCTTTCCGTTAAAAGCGGCATCTACAGAGATGCTTTCGAGCATGGGATAACCAACCACCTCTCCCTCTTCCCCTCTCCTCGTGGAGAGGGGAGTGAGGGGTGAGATGATAGCATCTTTGTATGATAATTTAAATGCGCTTTCTGCTGCTTCCTTTGTTTTAAAGGATTTGTATTGTGCCCCTGTAAAATTTTGGATTTGCTTCTTGCACGTATCCCAGGAATCAAAAATACCCGGCTCTTTTCCTTTCCAGACTACGTAGTATTTTGGCTTTGGCTTCGCCATTGGTTACTAATAACTAATGTTTACGAATATAACGAATCAGAAAAAGGGGATGTTAAGGTGCAACGTTTTCATTTGTAACATTCGCAACTGATCCGTTATTGGTATCCAGTTCCTCCTTCTTAAAAAATAGTTTCTGAAAAAGCAGGATGATAACTACCCCAATGGTAATTGCAGAATCAGAAATATTAAAGATCGGAAAAGAGAAATGAAATGATGTTGTGCTCCAGAACACATGTTCAAAATACACATTGAAGTAAAACATATCCACCACAGCGCCATGCAGGAAACCCGCATAGCCGCCTTCTGCCGGCAAGAACATGGCGACATCCATCGGGGTGCTTTCTGAAAACACCAATCCGTAAAATGCGCTGTCAAGAATATTGCCTATAGCACCTGCCATAATAAGTGAAATGCTGAAGATGAGACCGCTGTGCGCTTTTTGTTTCACGAGCGTGTAGAGATACCAGCCTATTCCGCCCACCGCAAGGATGCGGAACAAACTCAAAAGCAATTTTCCGTAACTGCCCTCCAGTTCCAGCCCGAAAGCCATTCCGTAATTTTCAGTAAAGTGTATGTAAAATAAGTTCTGAATAACAGGTATCTGATCGCCCAAAGTCATGTGCGTCTTGATCCATATCTTAACAACCTGATCAATCAGAAGAACGAGAAAAACGATGAGTGCGGCTTTTTTCACAAAATTCGGTTTACTGTCTGCTGTCTACGGTTTACAGTTGGTTTTAAACCGTAAACTGTAAACCATAGACTGTAAACTTTTTAAGAGTTCTGCGTCAGTTTAGCTTCTATGCTGAGCGTGGCATGAGGAACGCTGCGCAATCTTTCTTTCGGAATGAGTTTTCCGGTTACACGGCAAATTCCATAGGTCTTATTTGCAATACGGATAAGGGCATTCTTAAGATTTTGAATATGACGTTCCTGACGGGATGCAAGCTGAGCAATCTCTTCACGCGACATTGCGTCCGATCCATCTTCCAAGACTTTGAAAGTGGGGGATGTATCATCCGTGCCATGCTCACCACGATGAGCAAGCGTGTTCTTCAAAAGTTCATAATCGCGTTCTGCTTCGGCAATTTTCTCATTTATAATCCCTCTGAATTCACTCAGTTCTTTATCAGAATAACGAGTACGCTTATCCGGCTTGCCTTTAAATTTTGGTTGCGGAGGATCCGGCTTTCTGAATACAGGAAGTGGTTCATAATTTTTCATGTCAGAAAAAGTACCGCTGTCCCATGAATAAGTTTCTTCTCCCAACAGTTCGCGCTCTTCGGCTAATTCTTCTTTGGTTTTCTTTTTTTCTTTCTCCGGCTTCTCCTCAAGGATTGGTTTTAAAGGAAGAACAGGAATTGCATGCTGAATGGCTTTTAATCTTTTCTCTTCCTTCTTGGAAATAGGCTTTGCTTTTATAGTGGCCTTCTTCGTTGCTTTTTTCACAACAACTTTCTTAACAGCTTTCTTCTTTATCGCTTTTGCAGTTTTTTTCTTCGCAAGGTTTTTTTTCTTTGCAGCCGCTTTCTTCGCCACGGGTTTCTTTTTTACAGCCTTTTTCTTAACAGCCTTCTTTGCTGTTACTTTCTTTGTCTTTTTTGAAGCAGCTTTCTTAACCTTTTTAACCGGTTTTGCTTTGGCTTTTGCCTTCTTTTTTGCTTTTGCCATGGTGATAAAAATTAGTTTAACTGTTTAATGCGGTCAATCTCGACCATTGTTTTTATCTCTTCATCTACTTCAATCTCAATGCCGTTTCCATTAATCTCGCTGACGATCTCAAACGTATTTGCCAAAATTTCCGCGCGAATGTAATCTAAATTATTTAAAATGGCTGAATTTATTTTCTTGTGATCTTTTATCCTTACTTCTATCTTATCTGTAACCTCAAATTTCTTCTCTTTTCGCAGATTCTGAATGCGATTTACGATTTCCCTTGCTATTCCTTCCTCCTTTAATTTTTCGGTAAGCGTGATGTCAAGTGCGACCGTAAGCGCACCGCTGTTAGCCACTTTCCAGCCCGGAATGTCAACCGGAATGATCTCAACATCTTCAGGAAGAAGTTCTATTGTTTCGTTCTCTATTTTTATTTCGTAACTATCATTTTTTGAAATAGATTGGATAATAAGTTTTGCATAAATAGGATCGGTTGCATGCGCTTGAACAGCTTTCATGTGTTTGCCACATTTCTTACCTAGTGTTTTGAAATTCAGCTTCAGGTTTTTCACGATTTGTACATCGTCTTCTCCAACATATTCAATCTCCTTTACATTTACTTCCGAAAGGATCAAATCTTTCACAAGCTCCAGCTTTTTCTTGAACGAATCATCCAATATCGGAACTCGAATCTTTGTAAGTGGCTGACGAACACGGATATTTTCCTTTTTCCGGATAGAAAGAATCATCGAAGAAATTTTCTGAGCTATTTCCATTCTCTCTTCCAGCGGTTTATCAATAGAGCTCTCATCCATCTTTGGAAATAAACTCAGATGCACGCTCTCCGCTTTCTGTCTTCCGGTTATATCGTTCAGGTCTTTAAATAATTTCTCGCAGAAGAAAGGTGCAATAGGCGAAGAAAGCTGCGCAACCACTTCCAGACAACGATATAAGGTTTGATAAGCAGAAATTTTATCCTGTGTGTATTCTCCTTTCCAGAATCTCCTTCTGCACAAACGAACATACCAATTACTCAAATGCTCGTCCACAAAAGTTTCGATCGCTCTGCCTGCTTTTGTTGGCTCATAACTGCTGTAACTTTCATCCACCGATTTTATCAGCGAATTGAGTTCTGACAAAATCCATCGGTCAATTTCGGGTTTGTCTTTTAATGGAATTTCTTTTTCTTTAAAAGAGAAATTGTCAATGTTCGCATAAAGGGCAAAGAAAGCATAGGTATTATAAAGCGTTCCGAAAAAACTTCTTTGCTTTTCTGCTACTCCTTCCAAATCAAATTTTAAATTATCCCAAGGATCGGCATTTGTGACCATGTACCAGCGCACCGCATCGGGACCATATTTTTCAAGCGTGGAGAACGGATCAACGGCATTGCCGAGGCGTTTGCTCATCTTGTTTCCATTCTTGTCAAGTACCAACCCATTGCTCAGCACATTTTTATAAGCGACCGAATCAAAACACAAAGCTGCAATAGCGTGAAGTGTGTAAAACCATCCACGGGTTTGGTCAACTCCTTCTGCAATAAAGTCGGCAGGGAAAGCAGCCCCGGTCCGCCTCACCCCAGACCCCTCTCCCACAGGAGAGGGGAGAGAATCAATCATTTCTTTATTTTCGAACGGATAATGCCATTGAGCATAGGGCATTGCGCCTGAATCGAACCAGACATCAATCAGATCTGACTCACGAGTCATTTTTTTCCCTGAATCGGAAACAAGAAATACTCTGTCGATATACGGTTTGTGTAAATCCACATCCTCCTCACTCCCTTCAAAGGGGGACACCTTCATAAAACCAGACTGTACTGCTTTATTAACTTCCTTTCTCAAATCATCCACCGAACCAATAATTTTTTCTTCCTTGCCATCTTCTGTTCTCCAGATCGGAAGCGGAATTCCCCAGAAGCGCGAGCGCGACAAATTCCAATCCTGCAAATTGTTCAGCCACTCACCAAAACGCCCTGTACCTGTATGTGCCGGTTTCCAGTTGATGGTTTTATTGAGTTCTACCATTCTGTCTTTGTACTCAGTCACTTTCACGAACCAACTGTCAAGCGGATAATATAAAATAGGTTTGTCCGTGCGCCAGCAATGAGGATAGCTGTGCTCGTATTTTTCTTTTTTAAAAAGCTTTCCTTCTTCCTGAAGTTTCAGCACAATGCGCTCATCAACGCTTAGATATTCTTTCAGTTCTTTAATTTTTCCAGCTGCTTCTAAAACTTTTTTTTGTTTTTGGAATTCAATTTGCTTTTCTGTATCCGTGAGATATTCTGCTTTCACATACTCGTCTCCATAGAGAAAAACATCATCTCTTACTTCCGGAAAAAATTTTCCGCGCCTGTCAACCAGCGTAAGCGAACCAATTCCGTTTTGTTTCGCAACTCTAAAGTCATCCGCGCCAAAACTTGGAGCTATGTGAACGATTCCGGTTCCGTCTTCGGTGGTAACGAAATCTCCAAGAATAACGGCCCCTCCCGCCTCCCCAAAGGGGAGGAGTTTGCCGTTCAACTCCACTTTTTCATTTGCTTTAAAAGGGAGAAGTTGTTCGTAGTGGATTCCTTCGATATCTTTTCCTGTGAATCTTGAGACAATAACTCCGATTAATTCGTGCCCGTTAATAATTCTCTTCTCTTTCGGATGATTGTCTAAGCGGTTTAATGCCTCTGCAATAGACGGGTTTTGTATTTTGAAAATTTCTTCTTCTGTATAATTTCCAATAATTGCAATTCGCTGAAAATACTTCCCAAATAAATCCTCCGCGAGAATCACAAAACATTTCTTCCACGTAAAACGATTAAAGGTAGCAATCAAAACATAATTGATGTTCTTTCCTACAGCCAAGGCTGTATTCGAAGGTAGAGTCCAAGGAGTTGTCGTCCACGCAAGAAAATACGCCTCACCTAAATCCTCTCCAAAGGAGAGGATTTCTCCCTTCTCCTTCGGAGAAGGGTTGGGGATGAGGCGGAACATTGCCACAGCAGTCGTATCCCTCACATTCCTGTAACATCCCGGTTGGTTCAATTCATGCGTACTCAATCCCGTTCCCGCAGCAGGAGAATACGGCTGAATGGTATATCCTTTATATAATAGTTTTTTGTCGTACAGTTTTTTCAGCAGCCACCAAACACTTTCGATGTAATTGTTTTCGTAAGTGACATACGGATGTTTCATGTCCACCCAATATCCCATCAAACGGGTAACTTCTTCCCATTTGTCCTGATACTTCATCACCTCTGTCCTGCATGCCTTGTTGTAATCTTCAATGGAGATTTTTTTTCCGATGTCTTCCTTGGTGATGCCTAAGGTTTTTTCCACCGCCAATTCGATCGGAAGCCCGTGCGTGTCCCAACCCGCTTTACGTTTTACCTGTTTTCCTTTTAAAGTCTGGTAACGGCAGAATAAATCCTTTATGGTTCGTGCCATCACGTGATGAATGCCGGGCATGCCGTTGGCTGATGGAGGTCCTTCATAAAAAACAAAGGGCTCAGCTCCTTCACGCGAGGTAACGCTCTTTTCAAAGGTGTGGTTTTTCTCCCACAGATCAAGAATTTCCTTTCCTATTTCGGGAAGGTTCAGGTTTTTATATTCTGTGTATTTACTCATTTATATAGTAGCAACCACTTTCAATTCAATCGCAATGGGAGTGGGCAAACAATTTATTTCAAGCGTGGTGCGGCAAGGAGGATTATTTGCAAAATACTCCGCCCACAATTTATTATACTTAGGAAAATCATCTTTCATATTCGTCAGATAAACCGTTACATCCACGATCTTATCCCAGCTGCTGCCCGCTTCCTCCAGAATATATTTCACATTCTTAAAAACACTGTGGCATTGTTCTTCTATATTATAGGTTACAATCTTGCCTTTGGCGTTCAGTTCAACGCCCGGAATTTTTTTGCTTCCTCTTTCACGGGGGCCAACACCAGAAAGAAAGAGCAGATTTCCCACTTTCCTCGCATGAGGATATAAACCGACCGGTTCCGGGGCTTTACTAGAGTTTATTTCGTTCTTGTTCATGTTAATACTGACCTCTACTAAATTACGAATTGATACTAATCTACTAATACCAGCCGATGTGTATTGATATTTTGATTTTCATTGGCAAATTCGTACTGGTTCGTATTTCAGCAGATAAAGATAAAAAGGATGACAAAGTTAAAAGTATAAGCGTAGCCCCAAATTTATGACCATGAAAAAAATCATGTTTCCATCTAAAATAAATAAATAGATTTGTCGCCTATGCAACAGGATCCATCCGCTTCAAAATATTCCGGCAAGAAGCATGTGAGATTTTCAGACGATGCTCTTGCTCTCGCAGAGAAGATAATGAAGCGTTATCCGGACAAAAGGCAGAAGTCTGCCATCCTCCCTATTCTTCATATTGCCCAAGCAGAATTCAACGGATGGTTAAGTGTTGAAGTGATGGATTACGTAGCTACACTTCTGAAGATTCAACCTGTTGAAGTTTATGAAGTAGCTTCTTTCTATTCCATGTTCAACCTAAAGCCTGTTGGCAAATGTGTAATTGAAGTTTGCCGAACCGGACCTTGCTGGCTGATGGGCGCTGAAGATCTGGTAAAGTTCATCGAAAAAAAATTAGGCATCAAAGAAGGACAAACAACTCCTGACGGGATGTTTACATTGAAAACCGTGGAGTGCCTTGCATCCTGCGGAACAGCACCCATGATGCAGATAGGAGAAAAATATCACGAGAATCTGACTTTTGAAAAATGCGATACTATTCTGGACGAATACAAAAACAAAGGGGAAGATGTTTCTCACTGGAGAAAAGAAAGAATTAAGCATCATACGGATATTCATCAATAAAAATAAAAATGCTTCCCTTTGGGAAGGATTTAGGATAGGCTAAATGAGTAAACAGATTCTCATAAACGATTTAGATAAAGCAGGCATCGACACACTTGCCGGTTACAAAGCGCATGGCGGATATACCGCTATTGAAAAAGCGCTGAAGATGAAGCCCGAAGAGATTGTAGAAGAGGTGAAAAAATCGGGCATTCGTGGAAGAGGCGGTGCAGGATTCCCGATGGGAATGAAATGGAGTTTCATTGCGAAACCTCCCGGAGTTCCGCGCTACCTTGTTTGCAATGCCGATGAATCTGAGCCTGGAACTTTCAAGGATCGTTATTTAATGGAGAAGAAACCACATATCCTTATAGAAGGTATGATCATTTCTTCTTTTGCTTTGGGTGCTAATACTTCCTACGTATATATAAGAGGAGAAATGATGTATGTGTTTCATATCCTCGAAAAAGCAATTCAGGAAGCATACGATGCAGGGTATCTCGGAAAAAATATTTTAGGAAGCGGATATGATCTGGATCTACACGTTCACTGCGGAGCAGGCGCATACATCTGCGGAGAAGAAACAGGATTGATCGAATCGCTGGAGGGAAAAAGAGGAAATCCAAGAATCAAACCTCCGTTTCCTGCTGTAGTAGGCTTATATGGATGCCCCACTGTAGTTAATAATGTGGAATCTCTTGCCAATGTTGCGTGGATCGTCAATAACAGCGGTGATGAATATGCCAAGATCGGGATCGGAAAATCAACCGGAACAAAATTAATTTCAGCTTCAGGACATATTAATAAACCGGGCGTTTACGAAATTGAACTCGGAGTACCGGTAGAAGAATTTATTTATTCCGATGATTATTGCGGAGGAATCCGTAATGGAAAAAAACTGAAAGCAGTGGTGGCAGGAGGTTCTTCGGTGCCAATCCTTCCTGCTGAACTCATCCTAAAAACTGCTAAAGGCGAACCAAGATTAATGTCTTACGAATCACTTTCTGAAGGAGGTTTCCAAACCGGAACCATGCTTGGCTCAGGAGGTTTCATTGTGATGGACGAAGATACCAGCATCGTAAAAAATCTCTGGAACTTCACACGCTTCTATCATCATGAAAGTTGCGGACAATGTTCTCCCTGCCGCGAAGGAACAGGATGGATGGAAAAAATTCTCCATAAATTTCTGGAAGGACGCGCAACAATGGCTGACATTGATCTGCTCTGGGATATACAAGGAAAAATTGAAGGCAAAACAATTTGTCCGCTGGGCGAAGCTGCTGCGTGGCCTGTGGCTGCAGCCATCCGCCATTTCAGAAGCGAGTTTGAAGAATATGTGAAGAAAGGGAAATACATGACGGATGTGAAGCATTATTATAGGATAAATAAATTGCAGGAAGCATAATGGCAGAAAATATAGAAAAATTCATTGACCAATTATCAAAACAGAAAGTTGATAAGTCAAAGGTTTTTAATTTTTATCATGAAGACGATAATTTTCCTCAGTACTTCACTACAAGAATGAATTTGTTA
This sequence comes from Bacteroidota bacterium, assembly GCA_016213435.1. Classification (GTDB taxonomy): domain Bacteria; phylum Bacteroidota; class Bacteroidia; order Palsa-948; family Palsa-948; genus Palsa-948. The sequence continues at coordinate 16,999 of JACRAL010000028.1, read as the reverse complement.
GTTTATTTGACCCAAATGAAAGAAAAAAAACCAAAAACTTTATTTGTAGGAGAAGCACCAGGAAAAGATGGATGTGCAATTACAGGTATCCCTTTTACAAGTGAAAACATTATGTCAAAAATAAATTCATTTGATTTGTTTGGGTTTCCTAAAGAAATAGAAATGAATGGAAAAACAGTAAAACTGAACGAGAATCTTCAAAAAGAAAAAACTGCGACTATGGTTTGGAATACACTTATTAATTTAAATTTTTGCCCTTTACTTTGGAATGCATTCCCTTACAATCCATTTGATCCAAATACTAAAAAAAACAGAAAGCCAACACAGTCAGAGATTGAAATAGGGAAAAAATATTTAACTAAATTACTTGAACTTTATAAGATTAAAAATGTAGTTGCTGTTGGGAACGCAGCAGAAGATATTCTGAAACAATTAAAAATAAATTGCCATAAAGTTCCTCATCCTTCTTATGGAAACAAAAAGAAGTTTAATGATGGAATAAAAGGATTAATTGTAGAAGGAAAGATTAATTAGCAATATGCCTAAAGTTACCATAGACGGCAAATCAATTGAAGTTCCTGAAGGAACAACGATCCTAAATGCCGCACGTATGATCGGTGGAGATATTGTTCCGCCTGCGATGTGCTATTATTCCAAGTTAAAAACGAGTGGCGGCTATTGCAGAACATGTTTGGTGAAAGTGTCAAAAGGTTCTGAAAAAGATCCGCGCCCTATGCCGAAATTAGTTCCATCCTGCCGCCAAACAGTCATGGATGGAATGGAGGTTGAAAACATCACTTCACCTGAAGTGGTGGAAGCAAGAGCCGGTATTACTGAGTTTCTTTTGATCAATCATCCGCTCGATTGCCCGATATGTGACCAGGCGGGAGAATGTCATCTTCAGGATCTGGGCTACGAGCACGGAAAAATGAAAACGCGCTATGAATTCAAGCGCAGGGAATTTGAAAAAATAGACATCGGAGATAAAATTAAACTTCACATGACGCGCTGCATTTTATGCTACCGCTGTGTGAAAGTTGCCGATCAGCTTTGTTCCTGCAGAAATCATGGCGTGATCAACCGAGGAGATGTAGCTGAAATTTCAACTTATATTGAGAATGTTGTTGACAAAGACATGAGCGGAAACATGATCGATGTTTGCCCTGTTGGTGCACTCACCGATAAAACTTTCCGGTTCAAAAGCCGTGTGTGGTTTACAAAACCTGTAGATGCACATCGCACCTGCGATAAGTGCTCCGGAAAAGTTCGTTTATGGTATAAGGGGGAAGAAGTTCTTCGCGTTACAGCGAGAAAAGATAAATACGGAGAAGTGGAAGACTGGATATGCAACTCTTGTAGATTCGACCACAAGAAAACAAGTGATTGGGTTTTAGAAACGCCTTCGCATGTTGATCATCATTCTGTGATCTCGGCAAATCATTACGAAACAGAAAAAGCATTGGAAAATTTAAGATCAGATATAGAAAAGCATCAGAAACATCTGAAAGAAAGTAAATTTGCACTCGGACAAGGTGTGATGAATCCGAATAATCAGTAGTTGTTGTATAATTGGACAGAAGAAAATGATCGAATACATTATATATAAAGCAATTCTTGTTGTCATTGTCTTTTGCATTACGCTTGTCGCTGCAATGTATTCTACCTATGCCGAAAGAAAGATTGCCGGATTTATACAAGACCGACTTGGTCCCAACAGAGCGGGTCCTTTCGGAATCCTTCAGCCGGTTGCTGATGGCGTAAAGATGTTCATGAAAGAGGAAATGATCCCGGATGTTTCCAATAAATTTCTTTTTATCCTCGGGCCCTCCGTTGCCATGTTCACTTCTTTAATGACGGGCGCTATAATTCCCTGGGGAACTTCACTTACAATTCTCGGGCATCAGTATTCTTTACAGGTGGCTGATGTTAACATCGGAATACTTTATCTGCTCGGAATAACTTCGGTTGGAGTTTACGGAATCATGATCGGAGGCTGGGCTTCCAATAATAAGTTTGCATTGCTTGGTGCTTTGCGCGCTTCTTCGCAAATGATCTCCTATGAAATCGGAATGGGACTGAGCATCATCGCGCTCATCATGACAACCGGAACGCTGAGCATTGGTGAGATCGCAGCACAGCAGCATGGCTGGCACTGGAATATTTTGTATCAACCGCTTGGATTTTTAATTTTTATCATCTGCGCATTTGCTGAAACCAATCGCGCTCCTTTTGATCTTCCGGAATGCGAAAGCGAATTGATCGGAGGTTATCACACCGAATATTCTTCTATGAAACTTGGCTTTTATCTTTTTGCCGAATACACCAATATGTTTATTTCCTCTGCCATACTTGCTACACTTTATTTTGGCGGATACAACATGCCGTTCCTCGGCAGATTCGTTCACGATCCGAATATGCTTGCATTGCTTGGAACATTTTTTCTCTTTTGTAAAATATGTTTCTTCATCTTTGTATTTATGTGGGTGCGATGGACATTGCCTCGTTTCCGCTATGACCAACTAATGAATTTAGGATGGAAAGGGTTAATACCTTTGGCGATATTGAATATTGCAATAACCGGAATTGTGATGTGGATCACCGGGAAAATATGAAAGGGAGAACAATAAATAATTAAAATGATTTCAAGTCCTCCCTAACGGGGAGGATTTAGGAGGGGCTTATATGCAATCATTAACAAATAGAAGTAAAGTAGTCAGCAACAAGGGAATGACCTTTATGGAAAGGATTTATCTGCCTGCAATTTTTGGCGGAATGATAATCACGCTGGGCCACTTCTTTAAAAAGAAAGTAACGTTTCAGTATCCCGAAGTAAAACGCCCATTTGCTCCTGTGTACAGGGGAATGCACGTGCTGAAGCGCGATGAGAATGGTGCCGAGCGTTGCACTGCCTGCGGATTATGTGCCGTTGCTTGTCCTGCTGAAGCCATTACAATGGTAGCTGCTGAAAGAAAACCGGGAGAAGAAAAATTATACCGCGAAGAAAAATATGCTTCTACCTATGAAATAAATATGCTGCGCTGTATTTTTTGCGGTGATTGCGAAGATGCCTGTCCGAAAGAATCAATCTTTCTTACTGACCGGCTTGTTCCTTCAGATTCTTTGCGTCAACGTTTTGTTTACGGAAAAGATCTTTTAGTAGAACCCATGGAAGCAAGCAAACGCGTTGATATTTCACAAAGACAAACAAAAGAAGTATTGGAGTTTAAAAAGCGTAAAGAGTTGCAACATAACAGATTAAAATAAAGAGCCCCGACCTCCCCACTGGGGAGGAGAAAGCGGGGCACAACTGCAAAATGAAAAAGAAAATAATAAATAATAAAAATGGTATTAAGTCCTCCCTAACGGGGAGGATTTAGGAGGGGCTTTATATGACAATGTACTTATTCTACTTCCTCGCTTTCCTCGCAATACTTTGCGGACTTATGGTGATTTTGGAAAAAAATCCGGTTCACAGTGTTTTATATTTGATCATTACATTTTTCGCACTGGCAGGTCATTATCTTTTGCTGAACGCCCAGTTCCTTTTTATTGTACAGATTATGGTTTATGCAGGAGCCATCATGGTTTTGTTCCTGTTTGTCATTATGCTCTTGAATCTTAACAAGGAAACCGAACCTCATAAAAGCAACCTTGTAAAATTTGCCGCTGCTATTTCAGCAGGCCTTTTGCTTGTGGTATTAGTTGCAGCCATGAAAGGAGCGGAAACCTTGCCTGCGCCAGCAACCACCAACGCAGATATGGGTCTTGTAAAAAATCTTGGACAAGTATTATTCACTCAATTCTTATTGCCTTTTGAAACAGCTTCATTGCTTTTTCTTGCGGCTATGGTCGGGGCAGTAATGTTGGGAAAACGTGATATCAAATGAGTACAATACAAAGCATACCAATTGCCAATTACATTCTGTTAAGCACGGTATTGTTTTGCATTGGGGTGTTGGGAGTATTGTTCCGCAGAAATGCAATTGTCATTTTCATGTCGGTAGAGTTGATGCTGAATGCGGTGAATCTTTTGCTTGTGGCATTTTCATCCTATTGGAATGATCCCGCAGGACAAGTATTCGTATTCTTCGTGATGGTAGTTGCCGCTGCGGAAGTTGCGGTTGGATTAGCAATATTGGTAATGATCTATAGAAATACTGGTTCTACGGATATTGATGTGTTGAATAAATTGAAAGGTTGATTCGTCATTGCGAGCGAAGCGAAGCAATCTCACAAAGAGATTCCTCACTACGTTCGGAATGACAACAAAAAATATATGAACTCGATTTTTACACTAATTCCTGTTTTCCCTCTTTTGGGATTCCTTGTCATAGGTTTGTTTGGCAAGAAAATTTCAAAAGGATTAGTTGGCATTATTGGCTGCGGTACCGTATTTGCTTCGCTTGTACTTTCTGTTTATGCATTTTCAGGATTAATTGGTGGCGGTGAAAAGTCAGGAGTTGCAATCACCATTCATCTTTTCGACTGGATCTCTGCCGGAAATTTTAATGCTCCATTTGATTTTTTAATTGATCCGCTTTCATGCTGGTTTCTTCTTATCATAACTGGCATTGGTTTTTTAATTCATGTGTATTCTGTCGGATACATGCATGATGATCCAGCGTTCGACCGATTCTTCGCTTACCTGAACTTATTTATTTTCTTCATGTTGCTGCTTGTGCTGGGCGACAGCTACCTCACCATGTTTGTAGGGTGGGAAGGCGTTGGTCTCTGTTCTTACCTGCTCATCGGTTTCTGGTTCAAGAACAACGATTACAACAAAGCTGCGAACAAAGCATTCATCATGAATCGCATTGGTGATCTTGGATTCTTACTTGGCATCATTCTTATTTACATAACTTTTGGAAGCGTTCGATACAAAGAAGTATTTGACGTTGCAAATTCATTTCCAGCCAGTCAGCCCGTAATAATTGCCATCACACTTTTACTTTTCGTAGGTGCCACAGGAAAGAGCGCACAGATTCCTTTATATACGTGGCTGCCGGATGCAATGGCCGGTCCAACTCCTGTTTCCGCACTTATCCACGCGGCAACAATGGTAACAGCAGGTATTTACATGATCGCGCGTTCAAATATTCTTTACACACTCGCTCCAATCTCTATGGATATTGTAGCCGGTGTTGGTTTGTTCACCGCCATCTTCGCTGCTACGATCGGATTATTTCAGAACGACATTAAAAAAGTCCTCGCCTACTCTACCGTGAGTCAGCTCGGATATATGTTTTTGGGATTGGGTGTTGGCGCCTACACAGGAGCTGTATTTCATGTAACGACTCACGCATTTTTCAAAGCATTATTATTCCTAGGAGCAGGAAGCGTAATTCACGCAATGAGCGGAGAGCAAGACATTCGCAAGATGGGCGGGCTGAAAAAATATTTACCTAAAACTTATCTAACTTTCTTCATTGCAACCATTGCAATATCCGGAATTCCTCCATGCTCAGGATTTTTCTCTAAAGATGAGATACTAGGACATGCATATACATATAATAATTTCTTCTGGCTGATGGGAGTGCTTGGTTCTGTGATCACTGCATTTTATATGTTCCGTTTACTTTTCCTCACTTTCTTCGGAAAATTTAGAGGAACAGAAAAACAAGAACACCACCTGCATGAATCCCCAAGCACGATGACCATTCCTCTTATTATTCTTGGTCTACTTTCTGCAATTGGTGGATGCATCGGAATTCCTGAAGTATTTGGTGGCACACATTGGTTGCACGAATTTTTATCGCCTGTATTTTCTGCTTCCGATTACAAAATGCTTCCAAAAGAAATGTCGCACTCCAAAGAAATCATATTAATGGTGGTTGCCGTTCTTGCAGCGGGAACTTCAATCGGTGCAGCATGGTTCTTTTATGTGAAGAAAGAAAATCTTCCTGTTGCAGAAGGAGTTGCAGTAAACCCAGTTCAAAAAACGATCTACCATAAATATTATGCCGATGAAATTTACGAAGCAGTTTTCACTAAACCTTTGAACTGGTTATCTGAAAAACTACACAAGATCATTGAACTGAAGGCAATTGACCGTGTTGTAAACTTTGCAGGTGAAAGCGTAACATGGATGAGCGGACAGGCGCGATTATTACAAACAGGACATATTGGGTTTTACATTTTTGCGATGGTTGTTAGTATAATTTTGATTTTGTTTTTTAAACTGATATAATTGCTTTACGTTGTTCGCAAGACGAACTAAAAAAAATATGAATACTGCAATACTCATAGGATTTCCTTTAGTTGCTGCTTTGTTGATTTTATTTTTAAAATCAGAACAAGCGAAGAAATTTGCTTTGGCTTTTTCCTTAATTGAGCTTATACTTTCCATTTACGCTTTATCTGAATTTAAAATCAACGCAGAACCTCAGATGATGGTCAACCTCGCTTGGATACAAACTCTCGGCATCCATTTCAAAGTAGCGATGGATGGTATCAGTATCCTGCTTGTGCTTCTTACAACTGTTTTAGTCCCCCTTATCATTCTTTCTTCCTTCAGCAGAGATATTAAGAATCCAAAGTATTTTTATTCGCTCATTCTTTTTATGCAAATGGCGTTGGTGGGCGTGTTCACAGCAATGGATGGATTTTTATTTTACATCTTCTGGGAACTCGCACTGATTCCGATCTGGTTCATTTGTTTATTGTGGGGCGGGGAAAACCGCGCGCGCATCACGTTTAAGTTTTTTGTTTACACACTCTTTGGAAGTTTGCTGATGCTGGTTGGGCTTATCTATCTTTATCTTCACACTTCTGGAACTCACTCCTTCGATATTCAAGCATTATATTCTGCAGGATCTTCTCTTTCTTCTCCAGAACAAACCTGGATATTCTGGACGCTTTTCATCGCATTTGCAATCAAGATGCCTGTGTTTCCATTTCACACATGGCAGCCGGATACATATACTAATGCACCAACACAAGGCACCATGCTTCTTTCTGGAATCATGCTGAAGATGGGAACTTATGGGCTCATTCGCTGGCTATTGCCAATGGCTCCACTCGGAGTTCAGCAATGGGGACATGCCGCAATGATTCTTTCTATCATAAGTATTCTTTATGCATCGATCATTGCCATCATGCAAAAAGATTTCAAACGATTGATTGCTTATTCATCCATCGCTCACGTGGGATTAATTTCAGCAGGAATATTTTCTCTAACAGTACAAGGACTGCAAGGCGGAATGATTCAGATGCTCGCACACGGAATTAACGTGGTGGGATTATTCTTCGTAGTGGATATTCTTTTCAATCGCACCCAAACACAAGAACTTTCAAAATTCGGAGGAATACGAAACGTGATTCCATATTTTGCTACCATGTTCATGATTGTTCTTCTTGGAAGCATTGCACTTCCACTCACAAATGGTTTCATCGGGGAATTCTTACTCATAAACGGAGTTTACCAATACAATGCATACATGGCAGGATTTGCCGGACTTACGGTGATCCTTGGCGCAGTGTATATGCTTCGCAGTTATCAGAAAATTATGCTGGGAGAAACAAATACGCTTACTTCAACTTTTACAGATTTAAACTTTAATGAAAAAGCGGTGTTCGTTCCAATCGTGTTATTGATAATAGTAATGGGAGTTTATCCGAAACCAATTTTAGACATTGCGGAACCGGCAATAAAACATATTGTTGAACTGATTCATCCGGCTGTAATATTATGAAGACACTGTACATACTCACTGCTCTTGGTGTGATCGCAATGCTGGCGGAAATGTTTCGCTTTAAAAAATTCTTGCTGCCAATCGTACTTATCGGATTGCTTGGTGCGATTGCTTCTTCTGTAAAAGACTGGAACACGAACATTCATTATTACAATTACATGATGACGTTCGATAATTTCGCCATTCTGTTCACTATTGTGCTTTGCGCAACTGCTTTTCTCTGGTTTATGATGTCGCAGAATTTTCTCGACAGCGACCCGATAGCTATCGGGTCCAGCAAGACCGATCATTACGCTTTGGTTCTCTTCGCCCTTTGCGGAGGAATGATCATGGTATCTTATTCCAACATGGTGATGCTTTTCCTTGGCATTGAGATCCTTTCGATCCCGATGTATGTGCTTGCTGGAAGCAGAAAAGATTCTCTCTCTTCCAATGAAGCCTCGTTGAAATATTTCCTGATGGGTGCATTTGCTACAGGATTTTTGCTCTTCGGAATTGCGCTCATCTATGGTGCAACCGGAACTTTTGACCTGAAAACTCTCAGCTATTTTATTTCATCTTCAGCAACGGTTCCTACCTGGAAAGTTTCCGGTGCAGAACCATTATTGTATGCAGGTATACTGATGATGCTGATTGGTTTATGCTTCAAAATTTCAGCTGTACCATTTCATTTCTGGGCACCTGACGTTTATACTGGTGCTCCTACTCCTGTAACTGCTTTCATGGCAACTATCGTAAAGACGGCTGCTTTCGCTGCTTTCCTCCGCCTATTCTTCACTTGTTTTTCAGGAATGGGTAGCGTGTGGATGAACACTATCTGGGTTCTTGCCGCTCTCACAATCCTTCTTGGCAACATCACTGCCGTTTATCAAACAAGTGTTAAGCGAATGCTAGCTTACTCCAGTATTTCTCATGCAGGATACATGCTCCTTGCCATCCTTGCAATGAACGATCATTCTTTGGGTTCGGTGCTGTTCTATGCCGCTGCTTATTCAGTTGCAACGATTGGAGCATTCACCGTTTTATCAATTATCGAGAATCATCAAGCTACCCGCAACCAACAGCCAGCAACTGTTACTTTTGAAACACTCAGCGGATTGGCAAAACAAAATAAATTTCTATCCTTTGCCATGACCATCTCCATGCTGTCTCTCGCAGGAATTCCTCCGCTTGCCGGATTCTTTGGAAAATATTACATTTTTACCTCTGCGCTGCAAAGTGGTTACGTTTGGCTCGTACTGATTGCTGTGCTTGGCTCACTCATCGGGGTGTATTATTATTTCAGGATTATAATTAAAATGTATAGTCCCTCCCTAACTGACCTACAGGCGCAACCCACAGCTGTCGAAGAAAAGGGAGAACTCCTCTCTTTCGCAGAGGTTGGATGGGACTTGAGAATTGTTCTCATCCTCACCATCCTGCTTGCTCTTCTATTGGGCATTTTTCCTGATTTTATTATTCGGCTGATTTGATTTTTTTTATCTCCTTTTTAGTAATTGCTCATGTTTCTATTTGGTGGTTCATGCTAAATACGCTAAAATTCAAACCTTTTAGTCAATAAAACTGAAAAAAAGTGTTACAAGAAACTCTAAGAAAAAACACATCCACTTGAAACAATAATAATATATCTTTGACGTTCTTCTCGCTATAATTTAAAAATAGCATATAACATGACTGCTAAAAAAATAGTAATTGCCATCCTGATTTTTTCAGAGGTTTCCTTTTATGATTTTACATTTGCACAAAACAAGTCCACTATAATCGGACAAGATGTAAATAATGAGCTAAATACAATTACCACTTCGGTGCCATTCCTGCTTATCTCTCCGGATTCGCGTGCAGGTGCCATGGGTGATGCAGGTGTTGCCACTTCTCCCGATGCGAATTCCATGCATTGGAATCCTTCTAAATATGCATTTGTTCAAAAACAAACAGGTGTATCCATGTCCTATACTCCATGGTTACGTGCATTGGTACCCGATATCAATCTTGCCTATTTATCCGGTTATTACAAATTAAAAAAATCAGGAACCATAGCAGCATCACTCCGGTACTTTTCTCTTGGAGATATTACTTTCACTGATGTTATTGGAAATACGATTGGTCAATTCCGTCCCAACGAATTTGCTTTTGATCTTGGTTACGCGAAAAAACTCGGAGATCATTTTTCAGGCGGAGGTGCTATCCGTTATATCCATTCAAACCTCACAAGCAATATTACCGTTGAAGGTTCTCCTACTCATTCCGGGCAAGCAGTAGGAGCAGATATTTCCGGGTTTTATCAAAGTAGTGAAACAGAAATCAGCGGAAAAAAATCCATTGTTCGCGTAGGGATGAACATTTCAAATATGGGATCAAAAATTTCTTACAGCACCACCGGTGAAAGAGATTTTATTCCTATCAATTTAAGATTGGGCACCTCTCTCAATATGCAATTGGATGAATACAATGAACTAAACCTTACTCTGGACTTTAATAAACTTCTTGTTCCAACACTTCCAAAATATCTTACTGATTCTGCAGGACATCCAATAAAAGATTCTCAAGGGAACCAACTCATTGATAAAGGAAAAGACCCACATCGGGGGGTAGTTAGCGGGATGCTCGGCTCATTTTCTGATGCACCTGGAAAATTTTCAGAAGAAATGCGCGAAATAAATATTGGAGGAGGAATGGAATACTGGTACGCCAAACAATTTTGTCTGCGTGCAGGTTATTTCAACGAAGCAAATACAAAAGGAGGGAGGAAGTACCTCACTTTCGGCCTTGGCGTGAGGTATACTGTTTTTACGCTGGACTTTGCCTATCTTGTTCCAACACATGTGCGAAATCCTTTGCAAAATACTCTTCGTTTCACTCTCCTTTTTGACTTTGACGCATTCACAGATAGTGGATCCAGCAGTATAGATGAAAAAAAATAACTTTTTATTTTCTGTATGAAGATACGTGTTGGGTTCGGTTATGATGTTCACCCACTGAAAGAAGGACAGGATTTTTGGCTTGGTGGAATAAAAATTCCTCATACAAAAGGGGCCGAAGGTCATTCTGATGCTGATACATTAATTCACGCTATGTGCGATGCATTTCTTGGCGCAGCAAATCTTGGTGACATTGGCACACATTTCCCAAATACATCGGAGGAATTTAAAGGGATAGACAGTAAAAAACTCTTAAAGAAAGTTGCAGAAATGCTTAAGAAACAAGGGTATGAAATTGGCAATGTGGATTGTACCGTAACACTTGAATCTCCCAAAATCGCTCCCTACATTCCGGAAATGAAACATATTCTGGCTGAGACCTTACATATTCCACTTAAAAATATTTCTATCAAAGCCACTACCACGGAACATCTGGGCTTTGTTGGAAGAGAAGAAGGTATTTGTGCCTATGCAATCTGTCTGCTGATGGGATACTGAAATAAAGCCCATCCCACCCTTCCCGAAGGGAAGGAGAAAATTCAATATCTAAAATGAAAATAATATCCAAATGCAAGGCAACGCTTTTTTATTTTGTATTTTGGCTTTTTAGTTTCTCCCCTTCGGGGAGATAAAGAGGGGCTTCTATGTATATCTATACTATAACTGTTACCATTGAAGAATCTATTCACGCGGAATGGATGAAATGGATGAAGGAAGTTCATATTCCGGATGTAATGCAAACCGGATTTTTTGTAGATAACAGAATATGTAAACTTATTACGGAAGAATTGGAAACCACCTATGCTATACAATATACATTCAGAAAGATGGATGACTTAAACACATATCAAAAGGAATTTGCGCCTAAACTTCAACAAGAGCACAAAGAAAAGTTCAAAGATAAATTTGCAGCTTTCCGAACCGTACTTGAAATTATCTGATGTCACATTCCGTTACTCCTAAAAAACACCTCGGCCAACATTTTCTCAAAGATGAGAATATTGCAAAAAAGATTGTAAGATCACTTTCTGAAAAAGAAAAATATAAAACTGTAATTGAAGTAGGTCCGGGTACAGGCGTACTTACAAAATACCTCTTGAAAAAAGAGTATTTTGAAACGCATGTTGTAGAGATCGACCGAGAATCCATTGCCTTTCTGAAAAAGAGTTTTCCTGAATTAGAAGGAAGAATTATCGAAAAAGATTTTCTGGATTTTACACTGGCTTTACTGCCATCTGCCATCTGTCATTTGCCATTTGCCATCATCGGAAATTTCCCTTATAACATTTCCACTCAAATCCTTTTTAAAGTTCTTGAATACAGAAATCAAATTCCTGAAGTAATCGGGATGTTTCAGAAAGAAGTTGCAGAACGCATTGCTTCACCTCCAGGCAATAAAACGTACGGGATCCTCAGTGTATTAATGCAGGCATATTATAAAATAGAATATTTGTTTACCGTAAATCCTCAAGTATTTAATCCACCGCCCCATGTTAAATCTGCAGTTATTAGGTTAAACAGAAACGAAGTCAAGAGATTAGACTGCGATGAGCAATTATTTTTCAAAGTGGTGAAAGCAGGATTTAATCAAAGAAGAAAAACACTCAGAAATTCATTGGGTTCAATGTTTAAAGTTCAAGGATTAAATTCTGAACTCCTTACCAAACGTGCTGAACAACTTAACGTAAATAATTTTGTGGAATTGACAAATTTAATCATGTCATCTCCCTCCCTGTAGGGTAGGGCTGGGGCTCTTATTTCAATGTTCCCAAACTATCCAACTCCTCCACCGTCAAACTCGGAGGCATGATGTTGTTTCTGATTTTGTAAGCAACAAATTCTCCTGTTTTTTTTGCTTCATCGGTTGTATTGAACCCTCTGGTTCCGGGAAGAGGAGGTATATTCGGCTGAACAATATAGGTACGACCGTCAATAGCAATGCTGTATCCCCAGCTTCCATCTTTATTTTTAGATGTGGTTACATCGATCTTAGAATTCTTATAGGGACTTTCTTTGGGCTTTTCATTCTTCTGCTTTTCAGCCATTTCTTTCATTTCCTTTTCTTCCATATTCATCGGCATATCCGATTTTTTCACCGAAACGGAGTCCGCTGTTTCTTTCTTATTTGCATCGCTGCCGCTTTTGCAGGAATACATAAAAATAATTGAAAGAATAAGAATAAAACTTTTTTTCATAGTTACAATTATTGAAAGTTTGAGATTGAAATTATAAATTATTATAAAGTTACTGCTTCAACAGTTTTAATTTCAGGAACAGCATTCCGAATAGCCTCTTCAATTCCGGCTTTCATGGTGATGTGGCTGATGGAACACCCTCTACAAGCTCCATGCAATTGTATCCTCACGATGTTGTCATCCGTAATATCCACAAAAGACACATCTCCTCCATCTGCTTTCAGAAAAGGACGAACCTGTTCAAGGGCGGCTTCGATTTTAGATATGGTTACTGAGTTTGTCATTGTTTAAAAGAATGGTATAAAGGTATAAGGAAATAAGGTATAAGGGAAAATTTTCTCCACATATACCCTATACCTCTATCACTTTCTGTTTTTTCTGTTTCTGTGCATTCGTAATAGCAACCTGTTGAACAACCTTATTTACCATTTCCATCAAAGCAATTGCCTGAGGAGTATTTTCCTGCAATACTGCAGGTCTTCCTGCATCGCCCGATTCGCGTATGCTTTGTACAATTGGAATTTGTCCGAGAAGCGGCACTCCGATTTCTGCTGCGAGATCTTTTGCTCCTTCTTTTCCAAAGATGAAATATTTATTGTTTGGAAGTTCTGCCGGAGTGAAGTACGCCATGTTCTCTACTATGCCAAGCACCGGAACATTAATTTTATCCATTCGGAACATGCCCACCGCTTTGCGTGCATCGGCAAGTGCCACCAATTGAGGAGTGCTTACAATCACCGCACCCGTAACCGGAATCTGCTGTACAAATGAAAGATGAATATCTCCGGTACCGGGAGGAAGATCCACGACCATATAATCCAGTTCACCCCAATCGGCATCAGAAAATAATTGAATGAGTGCACGCGATGCCATGGGTCCACGCCAAGGAATTGCTTGATCCTTTGCAGCAAAAAATCCGATAGAAAGTATTTTCACGCCATAACTTTCTGCAGGAATCATTTTACTGTTCTCGTCATTACCTGCTGTCCTTATTTTTTGATCCTGAACATCAAACATTATTGTCTGCGATGGACCATAAATATCCGCATCAATCAAACCTACTTTTGCTCCGAGCTTTGCAAGACCTGCTGCAAGATTAGCAGCGATGGTAGATTTCCCCACTCCGCCTTTTCCTGAAGCAACCGCAATTACATTTTTCACATTGGGAAGAAGCACATAATCATCTATTCTGTGTGTAGTGGTATTGGAAGTCATGATCACATTCGGTTTCGCATCTTTATCCACAAAATGAATAATTGCATTCATGCAGGCGCGCTGGATCATATCTTTCATGGGACAGGCTGGCGTTGTAAGCACAACTTTAAAGGAAACATTTTTTCCCTCAATTACAATATCCTGCACCATGCCAAGCGTAACGATGTCCTTGTGTAGATCGGGATCATCCACATTGCGAAGGGCTTCAAGGACTTTCTCTCTGGTAATCATAAAATATTATTTACACGAATTTACAAAAAAAAGATGGCGGGAAATTATAAAAACAAAAATCCCCTCCTGAATTTTCAGAAAGGGATTATCCGTCCGGCTTTTATTCATAAAATACCTCGCAGTTTACTGCGGGGTGGCTGTTTGTATTTGTTGTTCAGTCGTATTGTGGTCGGCAAGCGTAGCGGGCCGATGTTTTTCCGTAATACCCCGACAGCTTGCTGCGGGGATAGGAAAAACAAACTTTACGACTTTATCCAACGCTGATGCTCACCACATCGCTCATCAAGCCAACGGGCGAATCGTGCTGAAGATACATTGCCCTGTACTTCCAGTTGGCGGCAGCAGCCGGAACAAGCGTATCGGTGTAATGCGGTTCGGTATCCACTGCCAGAAAACGCCAGCCCTGGTTATCGCTGCGGTCTACTTCAATTTTAATTCCATCGGCAATGTTTTTTGTCCATTGCACTTCCACCTGCCCGCCTTTTAAAACAAGTTTCAGAACCGGCTTAATCGTGTTGATGTCGGTGGTATCTTCCTCGCCAATAATTCCCAGCGCGCTGCCGATGGCGGGAGTATAGTTCGGATTTTTTTTAATGCGTGCAATGAGGTTGTGTATCCGCGGCATAATGCCCGGGGCAACCAATGTGGGAGCAATGCCGATATTGGGTGCCTGAGGAGACGTTCCGGCAGCAGAGCCGATGGGGGCGCTGCGAAGCTGGTTTTTATATTGCACCCATCCCTCTTTCACCGAATTGTAACCGTCCACCGCGCCCATCATGTATTTAAAATAAGCCGCGTCATTTTGTGCCGATGTTATTTCGGCTGCTGCAATGCCCAGCAGGGCGGAATACTGCGGAAGCCCTTGCGCAAAGGTGTTCAGCCAGATTACTTTGTCATCGTCCCGAATAGGTTCATAACGTTGTTTGCTCATAAGATTTGGAGTTTAATGGTTGATGTATGATTATGAATGAATGATTTCAGCGTGTGCATAAATGTCTCGTGCCTGCGCGTGAATGATTTCAGCGCCTGCTTAAATGATTTCATCTTGCGCTTAATTGGTTTCAGCGCCTGCATAAATGGCTCGTGCATGCGCTTGAATGATTTCATCCTGCGCTTAATTGGTTTCAGCGCCTGCATAAATGGCTCGTGCATGCGCTTAAATGATTTCAGCGTGTGCTTTAATGATTTAAACATGGCGAAAACTGCATTTTCAGCGTGTTTTATGAGTTAGTGTGCAGATAGCAGATTTTTACAGATTTGCAGAAATACAAATCCATAGGGATTCGCATCAATTTGTATTTCCGTAAATCTGCATGGTTTTGTTATCTGTACCATTGTTTATTTGTTTATGATTAGTTTTTGGTGGCTGTTCTTTTCTGTTATTGCAAAACAATTTTTCTGATATCCACTGTGTTGCTTTGCGGATCAATCAGGTGAACAAAGTAAACGCCATTGCCTGACCAAGTAGAAAGATCAACATAAGAGGTGGAGGCGCTGATGGCAGTTGTAAATACTGTTTGCGAAAGTGTGTTCATGATTTTTAAAGTATATCCTGCCAGCGAAGTGTAATTACCATAGTCAATAGTGATATGATCGTTGGTTGGATTGGGGTAGATTTTAATGGTGTTTGCGTAAGTAACAGGGTTATATCCTGTGAGGTTTGCGTTAATTATTAATGTATCAGTAACTGTAATGTATACATAGCAGATACCCGGATTATATTCTTCATTCCAATTTACAACGGCATTCGTGCTATCTGACCCACCGATAACATATATTTTCCCGTTAACCGTAGCGGCAATATGCGCGGAACGTTTATGCAACATTGATAATGCATTTGACGACCATGAATCTGTTGAAGAATTATAAACAAAGTGATTGGTATAATTTGGTAGATAAGCTGCGTCAGTGCCTCCCATATAATGAATTTCATTATTCAATACTGTTGCAGATCCGTTCCAAAGGGCTTGAGGCAGATTTGCATAAGTAGTCCAAGTGTCTGTAATTGGATTGTATGCTTCATTGGTGTTATACCAAATTGTATTGGCAGCGTTTTTACCACCGATGTAATACATTTTGTTATTCAAAACAGCACATCCGTTATTTTGCATTTTTCCAACAGCAATGGATGCTTTTGTAACCCATGTATCGGTAGATGGAATATATGCTTCAAGAGTATTCTTTCCACCTGGCCATCCGCCAACTACATAAATTGTATCATTTATAACACCAACAGAAATTATGGAACGGGCTGTTGGCATTGATGTTTTTGCAGCCCATGTATTTGCAATAGGGTCATATTCTTCCACTGTATTAAGAGCAGAACCATTGTAACCACCGATTGCATAAATTTTACCATTCACCGATGCAACACCAAGTTCTCCTCTCAATGTTGGCATTGGAGTTTTTGTGCTCCATGTGTCAGTGGCAGGATTATATGCTTCAACAGTTCCGACAATATTGCTTCCATTCCAGCCACCAATAACATAAATGATGTTGTTCACAACTGATGCTCCACAACCACTTCTCATTGTCGGTGCAGGAGTTTTTACAGTCCATTGTTGTGCAAAAGCATTAATTGATAATGCAAGGGTTGCGAGTAGTAGTGTTTTTTTCATTGTTACAGTTCGTTAGTTGAAACTATGCGCTTTCAGCGCAAGACTTTCAGTTGCTACACAATTTTGTAAGTTTGCGGAATGAGTAATACCCCAAGGTATGGCAGTCATAATGTATCTCGGTTGACGGCTCA
>JACRAL010000017.1 GCA_016213435.1 Bacteroidota bacterium | reverse complement strand
TTGTACACTGGGAACATGGCTTTCATCCGTAGCAACCAAACGGTCGGAAGAAATTTATTCTGGAAGAGCCGTATGAAGCGAGAGTTTCACGTACGGTTCTGTGAGAGGGTGGGGGTGAAATTCCCCCGCTCTACTCGCTTTGCTCTAAGAATATGACAAGGAAAACATTATGGAAAAATACTATAAACCGGCTGCTTAGCATGAGGCATATACCGAAACCGAAACACTGCTCTGAGGTAAGAATTTAAGATGGGCTTTTCTGCTCTTCCCACACTACTTCCAGAACAGTTTGCCCTACTGCTTTCAGGGTATTTTTATCGATCACATTCATGTTATCGCTGTGCGTGTGGTGATGTGCGCCAAACTGCCCGGTAACAGGATTCATATTAATAATATCAGCACAAGGTATATTTGCATACTGAATAACATAGACATGATCATCGGTAATTGAAGCAGCATCTTCAAAAACAAAATAGTTGGAATATCCAAGGTGTGCAGCTTTGTCCCAGATCTTTTTTACAACATGAGAAGCATATTCATTCGAACCTCCCTCTCGCGGAAAGGTGGCACCCTTTGCTCCCACCATGTCGAGCAAAATTCCATATTGCGCAACATAGCCGGGCTTGTGAGGATTCTTTGCCCAGTACTGAGCGCCAAGTCCCCATGTGTTTTCTCCGTTATCGTGTTCTTTGCCGTAATCTTCTATGTCATCAAACAAAATATCTATTCCTACATTTGGTTGCGTAATATTTAACTGGCGGGCAATTTCTAACAGTACTCCCACACCACTTGGTCCGTCATCTGCACTGTCAAAGGGCTTATCTTTATCAACAATATCCTGATCTGCAAAAGGGCGGGAATCCCAGTGAGAAAAAAGCAGGATGCGGTTAGGATTTTCGGGTTTATAAGATGCGATGATGTTTTGCAGGTTGAACTTTTTCCCATCATACGTGGAGATGTTGCCATTCTGTATCTGAACATGCCATCCGTATGATTTTAATTTCGAGCTAAGATAATCAGCGCATTTTGCATGAGCAGAAGTGCCCGGAACTCTCGGACCAAAATCCACTTGTGCTTTTACAAAAGAGTATGCAGAATCTTCGTTAAATGAAGGAGCGGGAGGAATACTGGCTTCCGGCTTCCGGCTTCTGGCTTCTGGTTGGCTGTTGTTATTATTAGAGCAAGAGGGAAGAAAGAAGTAGACAATAGGCAATAGACAGTAGGCAATAAAGCAAATAAATGTTTTCACAGGATTTAGTTTTCGATTTCCCAAGTGGTGCCTTCCTTGGAGTCTTTGATTGATATCTTTGCTTTTGCAAGTCCGTCACGGATCTTATCGGAAGTTGAAAAGTCTTTTTTTGATTTGGCTTCGTTTCGTATTTCAAGAACCAGGTTCATCAGATTATTGGCGAGCTCATCGTTGTTGGATGTTTCTTTTTCCTCTTTTAATCCGAGTACATCAAAAACAAAATCACGAAAAGTTTTCTTCAATAAAGTCAAATCCTCTTTCGAAACAATTGCTGTTCCGGCATGGATCGAATTGATGATTTTTACTCCGTCAAACAAATGCGCCAGCAGAATCGGGCTGTTGAAATCATCGTTCATGGCAGCATAGCATTTTGCATGAAGCGATTTTATATCAGCGGAAGATTTTTCAGATGGCTTTAACTTCTCCAGCGTATTTACTGCGTTCATTAATCGTTCAAACCCTTTTTCGGATGCCTGTAATGCTTCGTTGGAAAAATCCAGCGTGCTTCGGTAGTGTGTTTGAAGTATAAAAAACCGTACACACATTGGAGAATATGCTTTTTCGAACAAGGGATGTTTGCCTTCCAATTTTGCCTGAGAAGGCGTAGCGGTTGGCGAATCGGCTGCAAGTTTCATTCCTGTAAAAAGTTCTACTGGAAGAAAAACATTTCCAAGCGAGCGCGACATTTTTTGTCCGTTAAGCGTAAGCATATTCGTATGCACCCAATAGCGTACGGGTACCACACCGCAACAACCTACACTTTGAGCAATTTCGTTGGTGTGATGTGTTGGGATCAAATCCATTCCGCCACCATGAATATCGAAAGTTTCTCCTAAATATTTTTGACTCATGGCCGAACACTCAATATGCCAGCCCGGAAAACCGATTCCCCAAGGAGAGTTCCATCGCATGATGTGCTCCGGTTTTGCTTTTTTCCATAAGGCAAAATCAAGTCGTCCTTTTTTTTCTTCCTGCCCATCAAGTGTGCGTGTATTATCTAATTGGTCTTCGATATTGCGACCTGATAAGATACCGTAGTTATTTGTTTTTGAGAACTTTTCTACATCAAAATATATGTTGCCGTCTTTTTCATAAGCAAATCCCTTCTCCATGATTTTTTGTGTCATTTCAATTTGTTCGGGTATATGTCCGGAGGCCGTAGGTTCTATACTTGGCGGCAGTATATTAAGGATACTCATTACTTCACGAAAACCAAATGCATAACGCTGTATGATTTCCATGGGCTCCAATTTTTTAAGACGTGCCTGTTTGCCAATACGGTCTTCGCCTGCACCTGCAACTTCATCTTCTAAATGTCCCACATCGGTAATATTACGTACATACCGGACTTTATACCCGGCATGAACAAGATACCGGTAAATTAAATCGAAAGAAATAAATGTGCGGCAATTGCCAATATGCACATCGCTGTAAAGAGTAGGTCCGCAAACATACATGCCAACGAAAGGAGGATTGATGGGAACAAATTTCTCCTTCTTGCGTGTAAGTGTATTATATATTTCAATTTGTTGTATTGTCATGAATTACAATTAGTCTTTCCTTCAGCGGATAAAAGTAGATAAAAAAATTAGTCCCGATAAAAACTTACCGGGACTAATCAAACGATGCGATGTTAGAAAGATCTATTTGTCTTTTGATTCTATCGGTGCTTCGCCCACATATCTGCCATCTTTATAAACTGCAATTTTTTCAAGAATACCATCTTTATTATATATATAATCTTTTCCGTTAATGAGACGATATCTTTTAAATTCTCCTTCTTTAGAAATCTGTTTGTTCATGTTAAAAAGTTTGGCAAAGCCGTCACCATTAAATGGGGGTTGTGCATCATTTACTTTCTCCGTTTTACTATCAATAACTTTTGCCGGCCCGGTTGGAAGTGTTTCTTCTTTTTTCGGAGGGAGAAGTTGCTTGGGAGCATACACTTCCGTATTTGTTGCATCTAATGCTCCCTCATTGAATACTTTTTTGGCTCTTAGGTCACCATTTTCATAATGTTCTTCCCATACACCTGCTTCTTTTCCATCTTTCATTTCTCCTTCCATCATCACCTGTCCGTTATCATGAAAATATTGTTGTTTCCCTTCACGCTTGCCACTACTGTTATATTTGAATACATAAAAAGCCTGCCCGTTTTCATAGTACGATTTATAATCTCCCACCCATCTGTTGTTTTCCCAGATTCCTTCTTCCTGGATTTTCCCGTTCTCATAATACATTTTGGCATACCCTTTTGGACGGTTTTCGGTATACATGATTTCACTTTTTATGCTTCCGCCAGGAAAATACATTTTCCATACACCTATTTTTTTATTATCAACAAATTTTCCTTCCTCCACTTTTGCTTCTGCAGGATAGTTAGGAAGCTTTTTGATATCATTTTTTACAATCCAATAACCTTGTTTTAATCCTGTGGATGGATCCACTTGGTTTAACGTATCGTTGTTGGTAGATTGCGCGAGTACTATCCGGCAGGTAAAAATAAGAAGTAGAAATCCTTTCATAAATTTTCTTTTGGTTCCTAGTGTAAATATAAGTGGTTTTTTTTATTTGTATAAGGGCAAAAAAGAATTTTAGACGAATAATATGATTTATATGACGCTTATCAGCATTTCATCGATTAAATTAAAGGGATTTTAGGAAATAACAGCTATTTTTTATCAACAGCTACTGTTAAGTGCTTAAACATATCTCTTACCATATCATTTAATGTTATTTTGTGTTTCCAATTCCAATCCTGATTTGCACAAGAATCATCAATGCTTCTAGGCCAGGAGTCTGCAATGTTTTGTCTAAAATCCGGTTGATAGGATATGCTGAATCCAGGAATATTTTTCTTTATTTCATCGGCAATTTGCTTGGGAGAAAAACTCATTGCGGCTATGTTATAGGACGAATGCACTTTAATATTCTTTGCTTCAGTTTCCATCAACTCTATAGTGGCCCGGAGCGCATCAGGCATATACATCATCGGAAGAACGGTGTCTTCTTTTAAGAAGCACTGAAAACTTCCCGTTTCAATTGCCTTATAAAAAATATCCACTGCATAATCGGTGGTTCCTCCGCCCGGAGGAGATGAATAGCTGATAAGCCCGGGATATCTCAAACTTCTGACATCCACTCCGTATTTTAGAAAATAATATTCACACCATCTTTCTCCTGCCAGTTTGCTGATGCCATAAACAGTGGTCGGATCCATCACTGTAAATTGAGGAACATTTTCTTTGGGAGTGGAATGTCCAAAAACCGCAATGGAACTTGGCCAATAAATTTTTTTTATCTTTTTTTCTTTTGCGAGATCAAGTACATTAAACAAACTATTCATGTTTAGCTTCCATGCAAACTGAGGATTTTTTTCTGCGGTTGCTGAAAGAAGCGCAGCCAAAAGATATACCTGAGATACTTTGTGCTTGGCAACTATTTCGCCCAGTCTTTTTTCATCCAACACATCCAGTTCTTCAAACTCACCGGAAAAGTGTTGCGGTTTTTTTATGTCAGAAGCGATCACATTTTCTGAGCCGTAAACTTTTTGAAGTTGTGCGGTGAGTTCTGTTCCGATTTGTCCGGAAGATCCAATGACGAGTATTTTTTCTGATGCAGGCATACTTGAATGAAACGCGAAAGTATAAAAATCTTAACTTTGAGGAGAAACAAAAGTTCAATAATAATTACTCTGCTGTTGTCTGATGAAAGTGCAGAAATTCCCTTCCCGAAAAGAATTGCTGAAACGCCTTCACGAAGAGCCATTCAAGAGGGTTACGCTTTCTTTTTACCGCTATATCATAATAGATGAACCTGAAATCCTGCGGAATGAATTATTCCACAAATGGAACGACCTGAATATCTTTGGAAGAATTTATCTTGCTCATGAGGGAATCAATGCTCAAATGAGCATTCCCGAAGCGAATCTTGAAAAATTCAGGAATCAGCTTTATTCGGACAAACGGTTTTCAGATGTCCCTTTCAAGATTGCAGTAGAAGATAGCGGTAAATCATTTTATAAACTCATCATTAAAACGAGAAATAAAATCGTTGCCGATGGATTGAAGGACGAGGCATTTGATGTAACCAATGTAGGAACCCATTTATCTGCCGAAGAATGGAACCAAGAGATGCAGAAGAAAAACACCATCGTGGTTGATATGCGAAATTTTTATGAGAGCGAAGTGGGAAAATTTGAAAACGCAATTTGTCCCGAAGCGCATAGTTTCCGGCAGGAGTTGCCGATGGTCAAAGAAATCCTGCATGGGAAAGAAAACGAGAAAATATTATTGTATTGCACAGGAGGAATCCGCTGCGAAAAAGCCAGCGCCTTTCTGAAACATCACGGATTTAAAGATGTGAATCAATTGCATGGCGGCATCATTGAATATGCGCGACAGGTAAAAGCAAAAGGGCTTGAATCTAAGTTCAAAGGGAAAAATTTTGTGTTTGACGAAAGAATGGGCGAACGTATCACGGATGAGATCATCAGCAAATGCTATCAATGCGAGACTTTGTGCGACTCGCATTACAATTGCACTAATGATGGCTGTCATCTTCTTTTCATTCAATGCAATTCGTGCAAAGAAAAATTTGAAGGGTGCTGTTCGATTGAATGTCACAAAACAATTCACCTTCCTGTTGAAGAACAGAAAAAAATCCAAAGAGAAACTGCGAAAGATGTTCCTGCAAGTGTGTTTGTCAGCAGGAAAAGAATTAAGTCTTCTTTTCCTAAAGAGAAAAGCTGATTAACATCATAATTAGTTCAACCGCCCTTTTGACAATTCCATGACAGTTTAACTTCTTTCATTTTAGAGATTTGCATAGAAGTTAAGATGTATATGAATAGTTTTAAAATTATAGCAATAACCCACAAGCATTTCGATGTTAATCATATCGGAAAGTTTCACATTGAAGAGAGTCAATGGCACCAACGCCTTTCCGATCTAAAGTCTGTGATGGGAATTGATGAACTTATGTTTCTCTCCACGTGTAATCGAATCGAATTTCTACTTAAATACGCTCATCCCATTGATAAAAAATTTATTAAAAAATTTATTCTTGCAGTTTATCCAGAGACTAAAAACGAAGATGCTGAAAAGACACTTTTTTCTGCCTGTGTTTTTGATGGGGAAGAAGCAATCAAACACCTGTTTCATGTAGCATCATCGCTGGATTCATTGGTGGTTGGCGAACGCGAAATCATTACCCAAGTGCGCAATGCCTACGAGTTGTGCAAAAAATTAAATCTCACAGGAGATTTAATCCGTCTCGTGGTTCAAAAAACAATTGAGTGTGCAAAACAAGTTTACACGCATACAAATATTTCCAGAAACCCTGTTTCCGTGGTATCGCTCGCTTTTAGAAAACTAAGGGATTTAAATATAAAACTGGATGCAAAATTTCTGATTGTCGGCTCAGGAGTTACAAATACCAGCATGGCAAAGTACCTAAAAAAACATGGCTTCACAAATTTTGCAGTGTTTAACCGTACGTTTTTAAATGCTGAAAAACTCGCAAATGAACTTTCAGGAAAAGCATTTCCTCTTTCCGATCTAAAAAATTATAAAAATGGTTTTGATGTAATAGTCACCTGCACCGGTTCAAGCGAAGCCATCATCACAAAAGAAATTTATGCTACACTGGTCGGAGATGATAAGAGCAAAAAAGTAGTGATTGATCTGGCAGTTCCAAATGATTTGGATGATGAGATACTCAACAATTACGATGTGAATCTCATTGCTGTAAATAATTTGCAGGAGATCGCCAAGAAAAATTTACTGGAACGCGAAAAAGAACTAAGCTCCTGTGAAAAAATAATCGAGCAAAACATTGATGAATTCCGCAAGGAATTTAAAGAAAGAAAAGTAGAACTCGCCATGAGCAATGTTCCTAAGAAAGTAAAAGAGATCCGCGAGACTGCTGTGAATGAGGTTTTTGCCAAAGAGATTGAAAAACTGGATGAACAATCGAAAGAAACACTCGACAAAGTGATTGCCTACCTTGAAAAAAAATATATCAGTGTGCCCATGAAAATGGCGCGGGAGATCCTTATTGAAGAAGGAGCATAATCATTCTTTCTTCCCCATGAGAAATCGAAAAATAATAATCGGAAGCCGTGGCAGCGACCTCGCACTTTGGCAGGCGCATTTTGTATTGTCCGAACTAAAAAAATTAAAGATCGATGCTGAACTAAAGATCATTAAAACGCAAGGAGACAAAATTCAGAATCTTAGTTTCGATAAGCTTGAAGGAAAAGGATTTTTTACAAAAGAAATTGAAGAGGCTCTGCTGAAAAAAGAAATTGACCTTGCCGTTCACTCTCATAAAGATCTTCCTACTGAATTTCCAAAAGGATTAATTATTGCTGCTGTTTCCGATCGCGAAGATCCAAGCGAACTTTTACTAATCAATAAAAATGCGGTTGATGAGAAGCAGAAGTTTTCTCTGAAGCAAAATGCGCTGGTCGGAACGTCATCTGCAAGAAGAAAATCGCAGTTGCTTGCTTGGAGAAGTGATTTGAAGATCGAAGATTTGCGTGGAAACGTTCCCACACGAATTCAAAAACTCAGAGATAAAAAATACGATGCGATATTAATTGCAAACGCAGGTGTTTCGCGTTTGGAAATTGATCTAAGCGAATTTCATTGTGAGAAATTAGATGTGAAAGAATTCATTGCCGCACCTGCGCAGGGAGTTCTTGCTTTACAAATTAGGGAAAGCGACAAAGAATTATTTGAAAAACTGCAACCCTTAAATCATAAAGAAGTTGCGGAGACAATTGGAGTGGAAAGAAAAATATTGAATCTGTTTGATGGCGGCTGTCAGCTTCCGCTAGGAGTGTATTGTGAAAAAGAGGAGAATGACCGCTTCACCCCTAACCCCTCTCCTTCAGAGAGGGGAACGCATATCTACAAGGTATGGGTTGCAAAAGCGGAGAACACAAACTCATTTCCAAAGTATTTTTATTTCGAGTCAAGAAAAACAGAAGGACTTGCAGAAAAGATTGTTTCCAAAATAAAAACTCCCCTCTCCTTGGGGAGAGGGGCAGGGGGTGAGGTGGGGGCAGGGGGAGGACTTTCGGTTTTCATCTCAAGAGACGAAAAACGAAATGACTTCTTCAAACGCTGTCTTCAAGCCAATGGCTTCAAAGTTTTCTGCCAATCGCTGATTGAGATAAAACAAATTCCTATCCGGAAATATAAAAAGTGCGACTGGGTTTTCTTCTCCAGCAAAAATGCGGTGAAACATTTCTTTGAACAAAAACCCGATGTGGAAGGTGTGAAATTTGGCGCGGTGGGAAAAACAACAGCAGAAGAGATCCGTAAGTTTGGAAAACGTGCTGAGTTCATCGGCAGCTCAGATGATACACGAATGACAGGAAAGAAGTTCTCAGCTCTCTTAGGGAATAAAACAGTTTTATTTCCTCAAGCAAAAGAGAGCATGAAAACGATTCAGTTCCAGTTGCCGAGAAAAGAAAATGTGGTGAATTTAATTGTGTATGAAACAATAAAAACAGTTGAAAGTTCCAAGTTAAAAGTTGAAAGTTTGGATGTACTCGTATTTACGAGTCCTTCCAACGTTGATGCATTCTTTGAGAAATACAATAGAACCAATGTCCCCTCCTTATGGGAAGGGTTTGGGGTGGACTCCAAAGTTGTTGCTATGGGTGATGCCACAGCAAACGCATTGAAAAAACACGGAGTGAAAGCAAACAAACAACCTGCTTCGTTTGATGATCTGGGATTGGTGCAGGCGGTAATGTCTTTATAAGAAATGAATAAAAAATTTAAAGAATATTCTTTTAATGAATGGATGTGTTTATCTTTTGACGATCAAAGAGATATTATTAATCATTACTGGGATCCTTTTTCTCCAAAGAAAGGAGAAGATACTCGAAAAGAAATATTAATCGCATTTGAAAAAGCATTAAAGGAGAACTTCAATTTTCTCAATTTAGATATTTTGGATTTTATGCAGAAGCAATATTTGTCATACCTAAAAACAGTAAGACGCGCTTGCCTTCTCATTTTTCAGGATTAACTATCAATCGAGGAAATATCATAAAGAAACTTGAAGATGATCTTTGGGAAGTTCAATGGAAATATAATGGTAAACAAAAATTAAAACTATGATACAACGCCCCAGACGACTCCGAAAAAACCCAATCATCCGCGAAATGATAGCGGAAACAAGATTGAGCAAGAACATGTTCATCTATCCCTATTTCATTGTTCCCGGAAAAAAGATCGTTCACAAGATAGATGCAATGCCGGGCATCAATCATTTTTCGGTGGATGAATTATTGAAAGATGCAGAGAAAGGATTGAAAGCCGGAGTGAATAAAATCCTGATCTTCGGAGTGGGCGAAGAAAAAACAAAGGATGCAAGCTCTTCGTTCAGCAATAATTCAGTGGTGGTGAAAGCCATTAAGGAGTTAAAGAAAAATTTTGGCGAAGACCTATATGTGATCACCGATGTATGCGTATGTGCCTACACCACGCACGGGCATTGCGGGATTATTGCTCCCCTCTCCCAGGGGAGAGGGGCCGGGGGTGAGGCGGGGGTGCACAATGATAAAAGCGTGGAAGTGCTGGCGAAAATGGCGCTTGCTCACGCACAGGCGGGTGCGGATATGGTTGCACCTTCGGATATGATGGATGGAAGAGTTGGCGCGATGCGAGATTTATTGGATGCAAAAGGTTTTGAAAACACCGCAATCATGTCATACGCAGTGAAATTTGCTTCGGCTTATTACGGTCCCTTCCGCGAGGCGGCTGATTCCGCTCCGCAGAAAGGCGACCGGAAATCCTATCAGATGGATTCGAGAAATGGCAGAGAAGCAATGAAAGAAGCGATGCTGGATGAGCAGGAAGGCGCAGATATTTTAATGGTGAAACCTGCGCTGGCATATATGGATGTGATCTCAAATCTTCGCGCAAATACTTTATTGCCTGTGGCTTGTTACAATGTTTCGGGCGAATACTCCATGGTGAAAGCAGCAGCTAAAAACGGCTGGATTGATGAACAAAAAATTGTGATGGAAAATATGCATTCCTTCGCACGTGCCGGAGCGGATATTATTATTTCATATCACACCAGGGATATTTTGGAGAAGAACTGGTTATAAAAAGTCCGTCTACCACCAATCACATCTTATATCCCATAAACAAATAAAAAAATATGTTTAAAAATAATCTAAACACTCTTCGATTGAGCGGATACATGGAAGGAATCAGCTTTCTTATTCTCTTGGGTATCTGTGTGCCGCTAAAACATATCTGGGGAATTTCCAAGCCCACATTTTTTGTCGGCATGGCGCACGGCATACTTTTTATATTCTATTGTACTATGGTGATCGTAGTGAAGCAGGAACAGAAATGGAATTTTGAAAAAACATTTTTTGCATTGCTGGCATCCATACTTCCTTTCGGAACTTTTGTGGCCGATGCAAAGTTGTTTAAGAAATAATTAGCGATAAAGCGTGATTTCTTTTTGTTTTCCTTTTTACTTTTTATTCGGGTATTTGCATTATTTTTGATAGTAGTCTAGCTTGCGTGAAAAACATTTTATTCATATTCTTTTCTTTTCTTTTTTATTTCTCTCCTCTTTTGTGGAAAGGAGGCGGGGGTGAGGCTTTTGCCACACATGAGCGCGCAGGAGAGATCACATACAAATGTCTGGGAGGATACACCTATCAGATATCCATTACTACTTACACAAAAGGCACCAGCAAAGATGCTGATCGATGTAGCTTGGAAGTAAATTTGGGCGATGATACAAGTCATTATGTAGTGTGCAGAAGTAATTACGAATCTGGAGATCCAACGTCTGACCCTTGGGGAGCTTCTTGCAATACTACTAGTTGCGCAACTCACCACATGGGAGAATGGACAATAGGCAACCCAACATTGGAGAGTTTGGACATCAAAAAAAATATTTACACCATCATCCATACTTATCCGGGACCAAACACATATATTATTTCGATGACTGATCCAAATCGAAATGATAATATTGTAAATGTGGGAACGGGTGTAGTATTTTCCATCCAAGATACACTTAACATATCGCCTTTTATTACCTGCAATAATTCTCCTATGCTCATGAACCCGCCTGTTGACAAGGCCTGCGTAGGGCAATGTTTTATTCATAATCCGGGCGCAGTGGATCAGGACGGAGACAGTTTGGCATATCATCTCGGCACTTGTTTTAATGATGTGGGGCATCCTATTCCAGGATATAAAATTCCCACAGGAGTTTCTCTGAATCCTGTAACAGGAGATTTCATCTGGTGTAGTCCTCAGAATTTAGGGTCTTCATCCTCTTTTCCCTATGAATACAATTTTGCAATAGACATTCAGGAATGGAGAAAAGTCGGAGGGGAATATATTTTGATTGGTACGGTGAGAAGAGATATGCAGGTAACGGTATACAATTGCAATAATCGCCCTCCTATAATTTCCAATGTGCAAGATACCTGCGTTGTTGCAAACACAGCACTTACTTTTACAGTAACCGCTCAAGATCAGGGAAGCAACGATATTCAGTCATTCATTGCAACGGGAGGTCCTTTTAATACAACCCCTGCTGCTACTTTCACTGCAAATGTTCCATCACCGAAAAATCTTGCTACAGGACTTTTTTCATGGACTCCCAACTGCTTGCAAGTGAGAAAAAATCCTTACCTCGTTATATTAAAAGCAACAGATGATGGAGCTCCGGATATTTTTAATCCTGTTCTTCTCTCCGATTACAAAACATTTTTTATTACAGTTATCGCTCCAGCTCCCAAAAATCTTACTGCTGTTCCAAAGTGTACCGACATGCTTTTGCGTTGGGATACTGCCCTGTGCAATAATCATACAGGCAATATGCTTTTTAAATACGAAATATACAGAAAGGATTCCTGCGATACCCTCAAACACAGCTATTGCGAAACCGGTGTGCCCGCAAATTGGGGGTATACACGCATTGCATCTGTTCCCTATAATGTAACTTCTTATACAGATAACAACGGAGGCAACGGATTAACTCACGGAGTGAATTACTCTTACAGGGTAGTTGCTTTATACTATGATGGTTCAGAAAGTTATTGTTCTGCTCCTGTGTGTAATCATTTGGTGCGCGATGTGCCCATCCTCACCAATGTGGATGTTGTTTCAACCGGTGTGTTAAACGGACAAATAAATGTGAAGTGGGTAAAACCTTTGGCGGATCCTTCTGACTATGATACTCTACCGCCAAGCAATCACGGACCTTATCGGTTTGAATTAATGCGTGTACAGGGATTTTCACCTCCTAATCCTCCCGCAATTCAAACGTTTACTAGCACTTATTTTTCCACGCTGAATACTACTTCCTATCTTGATGCCGGACTTAACACATTGAACAATCCTTATACTTACCGTGTTGATTTTTATGACACGTCAAACACAAACTGCCCTGCACAAAATGCTTCTTCGGTCTTTGTTTCTTGTCATACGGGAGAGAGCCGGAAAATACAGCTTACCTGGCAGGCAAATGTTCCCTGGACGAATTACCGATACGATGTATTCAAGAAAAACTCTGTAACAAGTAACTGGGATTCGCTTACTACAACTGCTTTGCAGACTTTCACTGACACAGGTCTTGTGAACGGACGCAGTTACTGTTATAAAGTGAGAAGCACTGGATCGTATTCAGACACCACGCTTCCTCATCCTCTCATCAACTGGTCGGAAGAACGTTGCTGCGCGCCTCAGGATCTGGTTCCACCCTGTGCGAATACACTTGCTGTTGATTCAAGCTGCGAACTCAGCCGGAATATTCTCACATGGACGAATCCGAATAAATTATGCAGTGACGATGCCTTGTATTACATCTTATATTACACAACCATTCAGGATGGAGACTATTCCGTGCTTGACACAATCCCTGATATACTCACTCTGTCTTTTCTCCACGACAGCTTAACTTCTATTGCCGGATGTTATGCCGTAACCTCTGTGGATTCATTCGGAAATCAAAGTGCATACAGCAACATTGTGTGCGTGGACAATTGTCCGTTCTATCAATTGCCGAATGTTTTTACCCCCAATGATGACGGAAAGAACGATAAGTACACTCCGCTTCATCCTTATAAATATGTAAAGGACATTGACATCAAGATTTATGATCGTTGGGGTGTGCTTGTGTTTCATACTTCCAATCCTGAAATTCTCTGGGATGGCAAGAGTGAACAATCAAAAATGCCCTGCAATGACGGAGTGTATTATTACGTCTGTATTGTGAACGACATCCGCCTGAAGGGAATCGTCCCTCACGTGCTCAAAGGCAATATCCATTTGCTGAATCACGAGTAAAATAAATTGAAGCTTCCCTAACCTCCCCATTGCGGAGGAATTTTATGTCTGTGTTTAATTTCAATTCGTAAATTCGTTTCATATTAGTTATTCGTAATGTTTACAGGAATTATTGAAACCACAGGCAAAGTTATTTCCCTCAAGAAGGACAAAGCAAATCTTGAAATCTGGATTGAATCGTCCATTGCCAAGGAATTAAAGATCGGGCAAAGCGTTGCGCATAACGGAGTGTGCTTGACAGTAACCTCTCCCCTTGTTCCCCTCTCCTCTGACAACCGAGCAAAACGCGAAGGTTGGGAGCGTAGCTCGGAGGTTGGGTCTGTCCCGATCGGAGCATCGGGAGGTGAGGTATATTTCGTAACCGCTGTTAAAGAAACCCTTGACAAATCCAACCTCGGCTTATTCAAAAAAGGAAGCATCGTAAATCTTGAACGTTCGCTGAAGATCGGAGACCGACTGGATGGACACTTTGTGCAAGGACATGTGGATAACACAGCAGTTTGTGCGGGAATAAAAAAACAAAACGGGAGTTGGCTGTTTAAGTTCCAAGTCACAAGTTCCAAGTCACAAGTCACAAGGTTGGTTATTGAGAAAGGATCTGTATGTATAAATGGCGTTAGTTTAACTGTTGTTGAAGTGAAGAACAATATTTTTTCCGTTGCCATCATCCCGCATACTTTCAAGCATACAAATTTCAGCACACTTAAAAAAGGAGATCTGGTAAACATAGAGTTTGATGTGCTTGGCAAATACATTCAAAACATAATTGCAAAATAATCTGTGGCTGAAAAAAAGTTATTTCTTCTCGATGCAATGGCTCTTATTTACAGAGCGTATTACGGCTTTTCAAAAAATCCCCGCCTTACTTCCAAAGGCATGAACACCTCTGCCATTTTCGGATTCACCAATATCTTGTTTGAACTACTGCGCAAAGAAAAGCCCACTCATCTTGCTGTTGCCTTCGACATGCACGGACCTACGGAAAGAGAAGGGTATTTTGCAGAATACAAAGCAAACCGCCAGGCAACACCCGAAGACATCATCAGCGCAGTACCGTATATCAAAAAGATCCTTCACGGCTTTGGAATCCCGGTGCTCGAAAGCGAAGGGCACGAGGCAGATGACATCATTGGAACACTGGCGAAAAGAGCCGAGCAGCATGGATACGAAACATACATGGTTACTTCCGATAAAGATTTCGGTCAGTTGGTATCAGATAAAACGTTCATCTTCCGTCCTCCGGTTTTCAAAAGCGGCTGGACTGTTCTTCGCGAGGAAGATATTTTGAAGCGATGGGAAATAAAGGACGTAAAACAAGTGATCGATGTGCTCGGGCTGATGGGTGATGCGGTGGATAATATTCCGGGTTTGCCGGGAGTTGGTGAAAAAACCGCCATCAAACTGGTGCATGAATTCGGCAGCGTGGAAGAGGTAATAAAAAACGCGGACAAACTAAAAGGAAAACTGCAGGAGAACGTGATCAAGTTTGCCGATCAGGCGATCATGTCCAAACGGCTTGCCACCATTCATTGCGATGTTCCTGTCAAATTTGACGAAGCGGATCTGATCATGAGCGAACCAAACAAAGAAATGCTTGCCGCGCTTTTTGCCGAACTTGAATTTGCTACGCTTGGGAAAAGGATATTGGGAGAAGGAATACAAAGCCCCACCCCAGCCTTCCCCGTTAGGGAGGGAGAGGGAAAATCCCACACGAGGGCTGAAGAACAGAAAGTCCTCCCCAACGGACAACCGCAGGTTGCGAACGAAGCTCATTTAGGAGGGGCTCCTGTTCTGAATATTTCTTCCGTCCCACACACCTACCACCTCGTTGACACGAAAGAGAAAAGAAAAAAACTCATAGCAGAACTGAGCAAACAAAAGTTTATTTGCTTTGATACAGAAACAACCGGCACAGATGCGCACAATGTGGAATTGGTCGGTATGTCGTTTTCGTTCAAAGAGCATGAAGCATATTACATCCCGGTTCCTGAGAATTACAATGAGACGCTTGCAATCGTCAACGAGTTCAAGGAAGTTTTTGAAGATGAAAAGATCGAGAAGATAGGACAGAACATTAAGTACGATATGTCGGTACTCAAATGGTACGACATCGAGATAAAAGGAAAATTGTTCGACACCATGATCGCGCATTACCTCATCCAGCCCGACATGCGCCATAACATGAACCTGCTTTCGACAACGTATCTGAATTATTCTCCTGTCTCCATCGAAACCCTCATAGGAAAAAAAGGAAAGAACCAGTTGAGCATGCGCAGTGTTCCTGTGGAACAGATATGCGAATACGCTGCCGAAGATGCGGATGTAACCATTCAACTCTACGATAAGTTTCTGCCGATGCTGAAAGAAACAAGCACACAAAAACTTTTTGAAGAAGTGGAGATCCCGCTCGTGCCCGTTCTTGCCGATATGGAAACAGAAGGCGTTAAGATAGATACTTCCGTGCTGAAAGAATTATCCACAGAACTTGCAAAAGACATTGTGTTGTCTGAAAAAGAAATTTACACGCTTGCCGGGCAGGAGTTTAACATCTCATCGCCAAAACAGGTAGGAGAAGTTCTGTATGACGTTCTGAAAATTGTGGAGAAGCCACAGAAAACAAAGACAGGTCAGTACGCAACGGGTGAAGATGTGCTTGAAAAATTAAAGGGCACTCATCCTGTCATAGACAAGATACTGGAGTACCGCGAACTTCAGAAATTAAAAAATACATACGTGGACACGTTGCCCGAGCTGGTGAATCCGCGCACAGGAAGAATTCATACTACGTACAATCAAATAGTAGCAGTTACGGGCAGGTTGAGTTCCGACAATCCCAATCTTCAGAACATTCCCATTCGCACAGAAAGAGGAAGAGAGATACGCAAAGCATTTGTTCCGAGAAATCAAAACTTCACGCTGCTCTCGGCAGATTATTCCCAGATAGAACTCCGCATCATTGCAGCGCTCAGCGGTGACGAAGGAATGATAGAAGCATTTCACAGCGGGCAGGATATTCATGCGGCAACGGCATCCAAAGTATATGGAGTGGAAATCGACAAAGTAACTTCCGACATGAGGCGCAATGCCAAGATGGTAAACTTCGGGATCATTTATGGTATCTCGGCTTTCGGATTGGCAGGCCGCTTAAACATTGCCCGCACCGAAGCAAAAGGAATTATTGAAAATTACTTTTCCAAGTACCCCAAGATCAAGGACTACATGAACAACAACATTGAACTTGCCAAAGAGAAAGGATATGTAGAAACGGTTCTGGGAAGAAGAAGATACCTGCGCGATATCAATTCAGGAAACCCCACCGTGCGCGGATATGCCGAACGCAACGCCATCAACGCGCCTATACAGGGCTCGGCAGCCGATATGATCAAGATCGCGATGATCAACATACAGAAAGAATTCAAAAAGAAAAAGTTCCGTTCACGCATGATCCTGCAGGTGCACGATGAGCTGGTGTTTGATGTATATAAAGAAGAAGTGGAAGCGGTAAAGCCGGTGATAGAAGAGAACATGAAACACGCCATTAAACTTATTGTACCCATTGAAGTGGAAATGGGAACGGGCGTTAACTGGCTGGATGCGCATTAATAACAACACCCGATTCCCCCAATGAACATCGGAAAGACTCTGATAAATTTTATCTACATAGTTCCTTAACAGGGGGATTATTCTTAGAAGAATCTTTACAAGCTTTGTAACTTTTCTGTCTTTACTAGCGTCCTACGTCAGAAAAAATAACAACAATTACTGAGCAATAATTCAACACGATGAAAAAAATAATTTTACACCTTATCGCTATATTGTTTCTATGTTATGCAAGTCAGGCACAAAATCTTACGCAGAATAATTGGACTGATTATACAGGATGGCACACTGGAGCAAAAAATATTCCTGTTTGGGGTGGGTGGGTAAGAGAATACGCTCCAAATAAAACAGGATTAGGGTTAGTAAATCCTCAAACGATGCAGTTTGACCAGACATTGTTAGATAGTCTTTACAATACATTAGCCGTGTTAGACACTACCATTGATATGATGGAGTTAGATGGCGGTCTTGGCTCCGCACGAGATACGGCAAAGGTGAAAGCATATATGAGTATGATAGAAAGCGACAGTGCATTATTCTGGAAAGATATTGTCTATAAACAATGTTACAAGCTTGCCCAATTACCTGATAGTAAAAACAGAATGTACTATCAATTAGGGAATGAAATTAGTAGTCCTGCTTATAGTCAAACCATTCGGTATTGGCAAGGGCAAGGTTACACCAGTGGACTTGGTTACGATCAGTTTATTATTCCGTATTATGTAGAGAATTTTATTGCACCAACTATTGAAGCGCTTGACTCTGCAAGCCTTGACTATTTTGGACAAAAGGGGATGATCAATATTTGTCTTGGTTCAATTACAAATGCGGCTAGTCCTTTCGCCAAAGCGTTTTTAGATTCCGTTTTGAACTATACAATCAAAGGAACTTATGCTTCTTCATTGGCAGGAAAAAAAGTATATGAATTGATCCACATCATCACTATTCATTATATGATGGGGACTGATTTAACAAACCAATGGGAAAACACTATGAATGCTTATGCAAGTTGGTTTGGAAATGGAAGAATACGCGGGGTGTGGTCAACAGAAGAGGTGGGAATAAAAAGTGCCACAAGGGGTGATGGAGCTTCTACCGGTGCAAGAGCAACATGCAGGTATTTAAAATGGAGTATAGACAATAACTATTCTGCCAGAACCACCAGAACAAATTATTATGGATGGAATAACGGGACCACAAACACTAAAGTAAATGACTTTAACAATGAACTTTATAGTTTTCTTGGGAAAACAAAACTGCAATATATAAATCCCATGAACAGCACCTACCTGATACCCAGGTTTTACGCATTATAATTTAATAGTGTTTTCAAGTATGCAGTATCGTAGTTGGCTCTTAGTTTTTTATGGGTCATTGAGAGTTTGGATTCTATTTCTTGGTTTAACAGATTGATTGCAATTTTATTTGTGAGTGCA
>JACRAL010000005.1 GCA_016213435.1 Bacteroidota bacterium | reverse complement strand
AGAGGTTGTTAGTGGATTCATAGCATTTTAATTTTTATGCTAAGAACCTACTTGTTACAATTATTTATTTTGCCGCCCTTCTCTTTTTTTCATCACTCCTATGTTAATAGAAATCAATGCCGTTTAACCCGATTGCCTTGGCAACTAATAAATGATGATGATGAAGTTCGTGTCAGGCTCAAACTTTGTATCACTTTTGATTTTCTTATGGAACTGCTCTCCTACGGAGAAATGTTAAAAGTCATTTCACCTCCAAAACTTAAGAAAGAAATTTTGAAACTGTATTCCAACGCGTTAAAGCAATACAAACGTTAAATTGGAAGAAACTATTTCGCAAAGAATGAACTCAGTAAAGATTTCTGAAAATAATACCCGCTTGCTTTATATTTAAATCTTGCTAATCCATTTTGCGGACGTATTTCTATTCTTCGGATTTGAAACCTATCATCCGAAAATGAATTGGCGCCTGAGGTAGTCGCAATTCCAAAATTGTATCCTGCATCTTTTACTGCTGATTTTACTTTTTCATTCAGCGCACCGAAAGGATAAGCAAAACTCAGAGCAGGTTTTCCGGTGATCGCTTCCACATCTTTTTTACATCCTTCAATTTCTTTTTTCGCTTCTTCAATGGATATTTTTGTCAGATCAGGATGGTTCTGCGTGTGCCCGCCAAATTCAATTCCATAATCGCTCATCTCACGAATTTGTTTTTCATTCATCATCTTAAAAACCGGTTCGCCTTCCTGAACTCCCCAGCTATTATCTTTCTTTTGTGTAACTAAATAGATTACCGCTTTGAATCCGTATTTTTTTAGAAGAGGAAAAAGAATAGTGTAATTGTCTTCGTAGCCGTCATCGAATGTGAGGATTATTTTTGACCTCACCCCCAACCCCTCTCCCACGGGAGAGGGGAGCAGTGGAGACTTTAAATCTTGAAAAGTCAAAGTTTCATACCCATTCTCTTTCAGAAATTTTAATTGTGCTTCAAACTTGTCTTTAAAAACATAAATTTTATGCCTGCCAACTTCTTTTTTTGAATGGACAATGCGATGATAAAGCAAAACCGGAAGTTGGTACACACTCATTCTGTATTTTGTATTTGAACCGGAAACTGCAAACCCGAAACAGTAAACCCTTTATCCCAATCTTTCCAAACCGCCTCATATCCTTTTGTGCGAATCATAGAAGCAATTTCCCGAGGAGAGCGGTCATCGTGAACCTCAAATTGTTCAAGAGATTCAGTGGCGACCGAATATCCACCCGGATTTGTTTTTGAGCCTGCGCTGACAGAAGTGATTCCGAGTTTAATAATATTATCCCGGAATCTTGGACTTTCGCGAGTAGAAAGAGAAAGCTCCACTTCTTCGTCAAAAATCCTGTAAGCGCAAATGAGTTGAGTGAGTTCTTTGTCCGACATAGCCCTCACCCCCTCTCCCTCGGGAGAGGGATGTTCGTTCGCATGCGGACGAAGACGCGGAAATGAAATGGAATATTTTGTCTGCCAGAATTTTTTTTCAAGATAATCCAAATGCATGGCAGTAAAGAAACTATCCGTGCGCCAGTCTTCGAGTCCAATTAAAATCCCAATCCCAATTTTATGAACTCCGGCATTTCCAAGCCGCTCGGGAGTTTCAATTCTGTAGGAGAAATTTGATTTTTTTCCTTTTGTGTGATGCAGGGAATAATTTTTTCGGTAATAGGTTTCCTGGTAAACAAGTACGGAATAGAGCCCAAGTGCAATCAATTCTGCATATTCATTTGTATCCAGCGGCTGAACTTCAATGGAAATATTTGAAAAAAAAGGACGAATCAACTGTATGGCATTTTTCAGATAATCTAGGCCAACAGTTTTATTCGCTTCACCGGTAACTAATAGAACGTGCTCGAATCCAAGTTTTTTTATTTCAGCAACTTCTTTTAAAATCTCCTCATTCGAAAGCGTTCGCCTTGCAATTTTATTGTCGAAACTAAAACCGCAATAGGTACAGATGTTCTGACACTCATTCGAAAGATAAAGCGGAATATAAAGCTGAACTGTTTTCCCAAAACGCTTTTGCGTAATGCTATGACTTAACTGTGCCATTTCCTCCAAATATTCAGATGCACCAGGAGATATAAGCGCTTTGAAATCTTCGAGTGTGTGCTTCCCTTTTTTACGAAGTGCAATTTCCACATCCAAAGAAGTTTTGGAATAAATGCTTTCCTTTACTTCTTCCCAATCAAACTTATCAAATACCTTTTCAAATGTCATAGTATGACAAATATAAGAATTGTAAGATGTGTGTTTTAAATACAAGAAGCAATTTTTTATAACTTTGAACTTGCAACCTTAAACATTAACCCCCCTAAACTGATTCACATGCTTACAGGACTCCTTCTCTTCCACTCTCTTCTCCGCTACATTATTCTTGTGCTTTTACTCGTTACTATTTTCAAATCATTCAGCGGATGGTTTGGCAAAAAAAACTATTTGCCCGGAGATAAAAAAGTTTCGCTTTTCACATTTATATCCGCGCACACACAATTAATTCTCGGGCTGTTATTATATTTCATCAGCCCGAATGTGGCAAGCAAAGCAGATATGGGCACGGCCATGAAAGATCCTATTGCACGCTTTTGGACCATAGAACATGTTTTCATGATGGTTCTCGCAATTATTTTAATCACACTCGGCTACATGCTCACAAAGCGCGCAAAAACAGATAAAGGAAAACACATGCGCACTGCGATTTTTTACTTACTTGCACTTCTTGTGATCTTTCTTGCTATTCCATGGCCTTGGGCAAAAGTAGCGCGAGGATGGCTGCCCGGCATGTAAATCTTCTATGAAATGTTAGGAAGCAAAAAGGAAAAAGGAAAAATACTGAAGCGATCAATTTTGATTGGAATCATCAATCAAAAACAGAACGAAGTTAAGATCAAAGAGTTTTTGGATGAGCTTGCTTTCCTTGCGGAAACTGCGGGATCAACACCCGTAAAACGATTTACCCAGCAATTATCACGACCCGATTCCGGAACTTTCATCGGCAAGGGAAAAGTGGATGAAGTAAAATTGTTTGTGGATGCAAACAAGATTGATCTCGTAATTTTTGACGATGAGATTTCTCCTTCCCAACAACGCAATTTGGAAATTCTCTTAGAAAGGAAAGTATTAGACCGAACCGGGTTGATCCTTGAAATTTTCGCCCAGCGCGCGAAAACTTCTTACGCAAAAACTCAGGTGGAACTTGCACAGCACGAATATTTATATCCTCGCCTGATGGGAATGTGGACTCACCTGGAACGCCAGCGCGGAGGCACAGGAACACGAGGCGGTGCAGGAGAAAAAGAGATCGAGACTGACAGACGTATCGTGCGAAAGAAAATTCATTTACTGAAAGAGAAGTTAGTTGAGATAGACAGGCAGATGGCTACACAGCGCAGAAATCGTGGAGACATGATCCGCGTTGCGCTGGTTGGATATACAAATGTTGGAAAGTCCACGCTGATGAATCTGCTGGCAAAATCAGATGTGTTTGCTGAAAATAAATTATTTGCAACTCTGGATACAACAGTTCGAAAAGTGGTAATCGACAGAGTGCCCTTTCTTCTTTCCGACACAGTTGGTTTTATCCGAAAACTACCGCACCAATTAGTAGATAGTTTTAAATCCACGCTAGATGAACTGCGCGAAGCGGATATTCTCATTCATGTGGTGGATATTTCTCATCCGGGTTTTGAAGAGCAGATGAAAGAAGTAAAAAAGACACTGCTTGAAATTGGCGTGGGAGATAAATACATCATCACTGTATTCAATAAAATTGATGCCGTGCGAAGCGGGGAGCACGAAATCCATCGCATCCTGAAAAGTGAAACAGAAACTCTGCGTGGCGATGAAACCACAGATGACGTGGAAGAGCTGAAACCTATTTCCCTGGAGGATCTGAAAAAAAGCTGGATCGCAAAATTATTTGATCCATGTGTTTTCATTTCTGCTGTCACAAAAGAAAACATGAACGAACTTAAGCAATTACTATTCTCAACTGTAAAAGAACTTCATACGGAAAGATATCCCCATCAACTTCCGTTTTAGATTTAGGATTTAAGAATTAGGATTTCACTTTTTCGTAATATTGTAATTCATCTGAGTTAATCTGCGTAATCTGTGGTTAAGAAACGTTGGAAAATAAAAGACTCTGCACCTGCAGAAATTGTTGAGCGCCTTGCAAAAGACATCAATGTAAGTTCTGTCATTGCCAATCTTCTCTGGCATCGCGGAATAACAACTTACGATGAAGCAAAATTGTTTTTCCGTCCTCAGTTAGCTCAGCTTCATGATCCCTTCCTGATGAAGGACATGGACAAAGCCATTGAACGTATTGAGAGCGCAATTAAAAACAATGAAAAGATTTTGATTTATGGCGATTACGATGTGGATGGAACAACTTCGGTCGCTTTGGTTTATTCATTCTTTAAAAATCAACACCAAACCCCCTCCAGCTCCCCCAAAGGGGGAGAGTTTGGGCGTGAAGGAAACATTCCAAGTTATCATACTACAGATAAGCAAATGTGGAAGTTGTTGCACAGCAAAGCTGTTGAGATGAGGAATAATCCAACTCCTGCTGAAAATATAATGTGGCAGTTGCTTAGAAAACATGGAGTGGATTTTCATTTTAGAAGGCAGCATTTAATTGATAGGTTTATTGTAGATTTTGTTTGTTTAGAAAAATCTTTGATTATTGAGGTTGATGGCGATATACACGATTATCAAAAACAAGAAGATGAAGATCGCACAGATTTTCTGAATCGAAATGGATTCACAGTCATTCGATTTAAAAACGAAGAAGTGATTGGAAATACAGACAATGTACTAAAACAAATTTCCAACAAACTTCATTCTCTTCCTTCAAGTAATCCATTACACGCCCAATCTTCTCCCCCTTTGGGGGAGATAAGAGAGGGGGTCTGGTCTGGTCTTATTGATTACTACATCCCTGATCGTTACAAAGAGGGCTACGGAATATCCACGGCAGGAATTGATTTCGCTGCAGCAAATAATTTTTCTCTCATCATCGCGCTGGACTGCGGCATCAAAGCAGTTGACAAAATAGAATACGCAAATCAGAAAAATATTGATTTCATTATTTGCGATCACCACTTGCCGGGAGAAAAAATTCCTAATGCCGTAGCAGTACTTGATCCTAAAAGGAAGGATTGTCCGTATCCGTATAAAGAACTTTCAGGATGTGGAATTGGATTTAAATTGATTCAAGCCTTTGCACAGAAAAATAATATTCCAATTGAAAATCTTGAACAATATCTTGATCTTACCGCCATCAGCATTGCGGCAGATATTGTTCCCATCACAGGAGAAAACCGTATACTGGCTCATTACGGACTCAAACACCTTAACAATTCCCCCCGTGCCGGAATACGTGCTATGCTGGAGCTTACCAAAATGAAAAAAGAACTCACCATCACTGATATTGTTTTTGTGATCGGTCCGAGAATTAATGCTGCCGGAAGAATGGAAAGCGGAAAGAAGGCGGTGGAAATGCTTATTTCAGCTACGGCAGAACATGCGGTTGAAGCAGGGAATTATCTCGACAAAAATAATTCTGACAGACGAGATCTGGACATTTATACAACACAGCAAGCGTTGCAGATGGTAGCCGATAGTTCAATTCTTCAAACAAAAAAAACCACTGTGCTTTTTGATCCCAACTGGCACAAAGGCGTTATTGGAATTGTGGCATCGCGATTAACCGAGTCGTATTACCGCCCAACAATTATGCTCACGCAATCTAATGGTGTTGTCTCGGGTTCTGCGCGTTCGGTAAAAGATTTTGATGTATATGAGGCCATAAGTGCCTGCAGCGATCTGCTCATTCAATTTGGCGGACATAAATTTGCAGCAGGATTGACCATGTTGCCGGAAAATGTGAAAGCATTTCAGGAAAAATTTGAGAAAGTGGTTTCTTCAACAATTACCGATGAAATGCTTGTTCCTGAAATTGAAATTGATGCTGAAATAAATCTTAGCGATGTTACTCCCGGATTTTACAATATCCTGAAACAATTCTCGCCTTTCGGTCCCGGAAATATGAATCCTAACTTTATGACAAAAAATGTTTCCGATAAAGGATATGCTAGTATTGTAGGGAAAAATCATTTGAAGATGGAGTTGCTTCAGACCTCACCCCCAGTCCCCGAGCTACGCTCCCAACCTTCGCCTTCGGTTCGATTGTCAAAGGAGAGGGGAGTTTCTATACCTGCAATTGGTTTTGGGATGGATCAGTATTATGAGTTTGTGGCGAAGAAAAATCCTTTCACGATTTGTTACCACATTAACGAACAGGAATGGGAAGGAAAATCATATTTACAATTACAAGTGAAAGACCTCAAAAAAGCACAATGACTTGTTGAATATTACTTCTTGCTTTCTTTTCTCTTTGACAACTTCTCTATCTGAATTTTTAAAAGGGAATTTATTTCCTTTAGATACTCCACTTCTTTAAGGAGTTCCCTGATTCTATTTTCGCTGTATTCCGATGCTCCCGATGGTTCCTCTACCCGACCATGTTGAGCAGCGTATTTTTTAGAGTCCGAACTATAGTGAACGAAAAAATCCTGTCCCAACACATCACTTATTTTGGTCAGCAGCGAAGTATCAACACTTTCTTTTTCAAAAATAGAATAGATATTTCTGCGGGAGTAATTAATTTTTGCAGCAAACTCGGTGACTGACATTCCGCTTCGTTTCACTGCTTCTTTTATTTTTTTTCCTATGTGCATTTTCATAACACAAAGTTGTTGAGTTATGAGAGTAATCAAATCATAAATGTGAGATGCATATATTCACATTGTGTGATATTTTAATGCACACTTTAAGATTTTATCATACATTTGTATCCGCATCATATTCTTCAATAAAAACGAAACAGAAACAAAATATTAATTTATATATCCTACTTCAATATGTCTAAAAAATCAAATGGAATAAGGTCAATACTTATTTATGCACTCACGCGACAGCAGCTTATTGATTTTATAAAACGGAAAGATGACGTTTATCAGGAGAAACATCTGACAAAATGTTCTGACGATCAACTTAGGGATATTGCTCATGACGTTGACAGAAAAGTTCAGGAGAGAAGATATAAGCTTCGGAAGTAAAAGTCGCTTTATCTCACCGTAAAATTAATGTAAATAGTTCCTCGAGCTTCTTCTCCGATTGCACTTTGATTAAAAAGAACTTTATTGATCAATCCTTCTTTTGCTTTTTTCCAGAGAAGAGAACTGGTAGTGGTTGATCCCATCAGCACAGGTTCTGCTTTAGTGATTTTTCCCATTC
Organism: Bacteroidota bacterium; assembly: GCA_016213435.1. Lineage (GTDB taxonomy): Bacteria > Bacteroidota > Bacteroidia > Palsa-948 > Palsa-948 > Palsa-948. Next base: position 32,482 of record JACRAL010000005.1, on the reverse strand, counting down.
TATCAACTAGAATCTCTACCGCGACAATCCCCGTTTCCTGCGAGTCATCGTAAATAGCTACATCACCGATCATTTTTCTGCCAACCCCTTTAATTCTTCCTTTTGTTCCGCGCCCGCCAAAATCACTATAGACATTTGAATTTAATGTACCTTCAATACTGCCCTTATTGCCTGGAGTCTTGTCATCTCCATCTCCTGTGTTTAAGGATGGTTTACTTGAAAGTTTATCAGATGCATTTACTAAATTCTGATCTGGTCTTGGTTCTTCCACTTTTACCTCATTATTTTTAACTTTTTTCACCGGAGGTGCAACCACAACACTTGCTTCTGCGCTGGAGATCATATCAGATGGAGAATTACTTGCTGGTTGACTTGCTTCTGTTCTATTCTTTTGATCTTCCGTAGCCGGCTGAAGAGAATTATTCTCTCCCATCCCTGCCGCATCAAAACCAAAATTAACTTCCAATCCTCCAATCGTACTTGCTTCGAACGGAGGAATGGGTGTGATGAATTTTATGTACAGGAAAATCAATAACAGTAAAATCGCAACGAGAGTGGTTATTCCCATTGAAATTAAACGGTTATTTCTTTCGAATGATGCTTCCATGTTATTTCAGATGCAAAGGTTGACGACTTTCCATATCATCCTGCGTTTGGAGGTTTGGTGCCAAGCACCATCTTAACTTTCAACTTTGCTCCTATTTGCATTACATTTACCAGATCTTGTACGGTAAGCGAATTATCCACCTTCAGAATTACAGTGGGTTCTTTCATCTGGCTCATTGCTACTACCAGTTCGTTTTCAAGATTCATTGCATCAACGAGTTTGTTGTTCAGGTAGTATTGCATATCTTTTGTCACCACTAGCGCTATGGGTTTTGTATCGATCTGCTGATTTGCTTTTGACGATGGCAGATTAATTTTTATCACGCTGGGATTCACCAGTGTGGAAAGTATGAGAAAGAATATCAAAAGAAAGAACATGATATCGCTAAGCGAATCTGTGCTCACTTCGGCTCCTTCTCTGTGTCGTCTGCTGATTTTCATAATTCTATTTTGTATTTCTCCCTCTCCCTTGGAAGAGGGCCAGGGTGAGGTGGTTATTTATTCGGCTCCTGCAGTATATCCATAAAATCCATACTCGTTCTTTCCATGGCATGAACTCTTTTGTCCACCATCATCTGCAAAATGTAATAAAACACAAAAGCAAGAATTCCGACAAATAGTCCCGAACCGCTGCTCACCATTTTTTGGTACAATCCTTTTGAGATCACGTCTATTTCCACCGTTTTGGATAATGAAATTTCGTAAAAGATGTATATAACTCCGATGATGGTTCCAATGAATCCGATCATTGGCGCTACGCGACCCACAATGCTGAGGATGGGAACATTTTTTTCCAACTTGTATAATTCCTGTTGCGCAACACCTTGCATCGCTTCTTCAATTTCTTTAATGGGTTTCCCCAGGCGTGACATTCCTTTTTCTACGATCCTTCCCTGAGGACCCTTGGTTTGCTTGCAAAGCATTTTTGCGCTTTCAATATTTCCGGTACTGAGCGAGTCTTTCAGATTGTTGATGAAGTTATCATCCGCTTTTCCCGTGCGCGAAATGGTAAGAAGCCGCTCCACGAAAAAATAAATTGCCATGAGAAAAAGGATTCCTATTGGTATCATCATGGGTCCGCCTTTCATCAGCAGATCAAGGAGAGAAAGTGTATCCTGTACAGGTCCCGCTACCGGCATTGCGTTTGCAACCCCTGCTGTTGCTTTGCTTGCTGAATCTCCTGCGGGAGATGTTACTATCTGAAGAAGAATGGAGTTGAACATAGTTAAAAGTGCCCCACCTAAATCCTCCCTAAATGGGAGGACTTGTAGAACGATTTTTTGGTTTGTCCAAATTTACTTTTATTAATACCAGAAAAAAATACGGGAATTCTGACTTATTCACATGACAATGTTAGTTAGGCAACTAACGAATATTGTCAAAAAATTATTTTCACATCGCCATTTGTATTACTTTTGATTTTTAGAAATGAATCCAAACCTCACTCCCGATTCCGAAGACCTGAGCGCAGCAGATAAAGAGCTGGAGAAAGTTCTGCGTCCGAGTGAGTTCAGCGATTTTACGGGGCAGGATAAAGTTGTTGAGAACCTGAAAATATTTGTAAGAGCCGCCAAGCAACGGGGTGAATCGCTCGATCACGTGTTGCTGCACGGGCCTCCGGGACTTGGAAAAACAACGCTCTCTTATATAATTGCGAACGAATTGGGCGTAAGCGTACGCACCACTTCCGGTCCTGTACTTGAAAAACCGGGCGACCTTGCCGGATTGCTCACCAACCTTGAACCCAACGATGTTTTATTCATTGACGAGATTCACCGCCTTAATACTACCGTGGAAGAATATTTATATTCTGCCATGGAAGATTACCGCATCGACATTATGCTCGACAGCGGACCCAATGCACGAAGCGTTCAGATAAAATTAAATCCATTCACGCTCGTAGGTGCAACCACGCGTGCAGGATTACTCACTTCACCTTTGCGTTCGCGCTTCAGCATTAATCTGCGGTTGGATTATTACGATGCCGCGCTGATCAAAAAAATTCTTTTGCGCTCTTCTTCCATTTTAAATATTTCCATTGACGATAAAGCGGCCGATGAAATTGCACGCAGAAGCCGCGGCACTCCGCGTATTGCAAACGCATTGCTCAGGCGTGTGCGTGACTTTGCACAAATTAAAGGAGACGGAAACATTGATCTGAAAATTGCCGAGTACGCCCTCAACGCGCTGAATGTAGATAAGCACGGATTAGACGAAATGGATAATAAGATCCTCAGCACTATCATTGAAAAATTCCAGGGAGGACCGGTGGGCATCACCACCATTGCCACCGCGGTGGGCGAAGAATCCGGAACCATTGAAGAAGTGTACGAACCCTTTCTTATAAAGGAAGGTTACCTCAAGCGCACTCCCCGCGGAAGAGAAGCTACTGAACTTGCTTACAAGCATCTTGGGAAAACTCCGAATTCAAAGACAGGAGATTTGTTCTAGCAGCTATTGTTTTCATTTTTTTAGCCCCACGATTTTTCTCAACTCAATTTAATTGTTTTTCCAAATAGGCTTCCTCTTTTCAAGAAAAGCATTTATTCCCTCATTCGCATCGTGTGTTTCCATGAGGTGTTTTACATACAAAGCTTCCAACTGCGGTAAGAAATTAGAAATAACATGATTTAATTTTGCACGGGATGCTTTTACTGCAAAGCGCAATGAGGAAGCACTCTTAGGAACAATGTTCAGTTCTATCCACTTTGCAATTTCGGCTTCCATAGTTTCTTTATCAGCAAATAATTCATTCACCAGTCCGAGCGCTTTTGCCTCATCGGCAGAAATAGTTCTTCCGGTGATGAGCAATTCTTCCGCACGCGCAAAACCAATTTTTTCAGGCAGCAAAATAGAAGCAGGCGGAGGAAATACGCCCAGCACAATTTCGGGCTGGCCTAGCTTGGCGGTTTTATCCGCGTATAGGACATTGCACATCAATGCAAGTTCCAATCCTCCACCGAGACATTGTCCGCTGATCTTTGCCACCGTTGGAATGGAAAGATCGCGCAGAGAATAGAACAATTGGTGAAATCCACGAAGCATGGCAGTGGCAGAATCCTTTTTGTGCTCTTCCACACTCGCACCGAAAGAAAAATGTTTCCCTGCTCCTTCAAACACAAGAAGTTTCAGATTGTTATTCTTCGAGAAAGAATTAAACAATTCCTGCAACTCTTCCATCATTACATGGTCAAGCACATTTCCTTTTCCATCGTCAAGAACTATTCTTGCAACGGAATTATCGTGGGTGTAAGTAGTTTTTACTTTTTGCATAGTTCAGACTTTAGCTTTTTGAAATTGAGGAGAAATTATTTTATGAAGCTCATCGTTCCATTCGTGACCTTGAGCAAGCAGCTGGCGAAGCTTGATGAAATCCGCTTCGCGATTATCTTTCGGCCCTTCGTTGAACGCACGGAAACCTGCTTTCGCTTCGGTCATCATGTTGAGCGCAAGCCATTCGCGGCTGCTTTCTTTATTCTTATCCCAATGCTCCAGTTTTTTCTTGCGCACTTCCGATAAAGTTTTTGAAGTGCAATTGGGGAAGGTGTGCAGCAGTTTTGCAATCAGTTTATTCACCGCTTCATCCAATAATGAAAGATCAACAACACCTTTTACCAACACTTCTTTTCCTTTCTTAAGTTCTTCTCCTGTTTTCATAGTGCCGAAAATAAGCTTTCCGAATTCATCCGTTTGTTTATCTATCACAACCAAAGGGTTCGCTACAAACTTTCCATCCACTTTCAACGCAGGAACAATATCGGTTATCATTCCGAAATTATATGCCTGATGCGCAGTCCAAGGTTCACAAAGCGTGAGCGACATCATGGCTCTTTCAATTCCAACATAGAGATGTAGAAAATCCGTTGCACCGCCAATCGCAGCGCTTCCGTGCTTCGGTCCTGCCTGACCGAAACGAGCCATGTCTTGTGCAATAGTGAAATCGCAAGCCATGCCGATCTCCTGTCCACCACCGATACGCATTCCGTTCACACGGCAGACAACAGGCTTTTCGCATTTTAAAATTGCGCTTACCATATCATTAAATAAACGCATATACTGAGAATATTCCTGAGGATTTCCCGCATAATATTCTGCATACTCTTTTGTATTTCCTCCGGTGCAAAATGCTTTATCACCCACTGCGGTGAAAACAACTGCAACTACGCTGCGGTCGTTCGATGCTTCGGCAAAAGCAAGAATAATCTCTTTTACTGCAGCAGTGGTGTAAGAATTAAATTGCTTGGGATTATTCAGAATAATCCACGCATTGTATAAATCTTTTACGGGCGTGCCGTCATGATTTAAACAAGGACGTTTTTCAAAGAGAATCTCTTTGAAACTGTGTTCTACGATGTTATGATTTTTTGTTTCCATTTTTATAAATATTATTAATTAATTAAAATCCGGCACCATCACCGAACGCTTTGTGTATTTGTATTCCAATGTATTTTTAAACACTTCATTTATTTTTGACATAGGGAAAGTTTGCACAAATTGCTCGATCTTCAGTTTTCCGTTAGCGACAAGTTCCAATACTTCGGGATATAATTCTGCACGGCAGCCCCAGGTTCCTATGAGTTTCGCATCAAATGCCATTAGGTTGCTCAAACGAACTTCCACTTTATCCATCGTGAATCCAACAATGGAAAGCGTGGAGGTGAATGTGACAAGATTGAATGCCATATCCTGTCCGGATTTTGTGCCGCTGATCTCAAAAATTTTCCAGCCGGTTTTCGGAGCTTTGATTTCTTTGGCAAGTTCTTTCACTTTGTCTTTGATGGCTTTTGCATCCAGTCCTTTTATATTCAGAACCGCATCAACTCCGTTTGCTTTTGCAATGTTTAATTTTTCATCGTTGATATCGAGCGCGATCACTTTTGCTCCGAAAATCTTCGCGATGAGCGCACCGTACACTCCTACCCCGCCCACTCCGATGATGATTGCCAGATCGCCTGCTTCCAGTTCGGATTTTTTCACTACTTGATAAGGCGTTGAAATCGCATCGGCAATCACAGATAAATTCTCGAGCGGATATTTTTTCAACACAGCATCAGGCACCGCACACAAAAATTTTGAAGACACTTTTATATGCGAAGCAAATCCTCCGTGAAAATCATTACCCGGCATGAGTTGGTTTCTGCAGATGTTGCTTCTTCCTTTTTTGCAAAGCTCGCATTCTCCGCAGGGAAGAACAGCCGGAATGATCACAGGTTTATTCAGCCATTTTGCATCTCCGCCAACCACCACTCCGCTGATCTCATGCCCCAGCGTAAGCGGAAGCGCATGTTTTGTTTGCACACCGTGGTGCCAGAAACTTATGTCGGTATGACATACTCCGCAGCCGGCAACTTTCACCAATACTTCTCCTTCTTTCAGATCAGGAAAATTAATTTCCGTCAGCTTGAACTCCTTATCAGGTTCCGTCATTTGCCATTGATATAGGATCCCCACCTTACTCCTCCCCGAAGGGGAGGAAACTGTGTGTGTTTCATTTTTTGTCTTTTCCATAATTTTTATTATTTGTTAAATTTTTCAATATTCCCTTCCCTTCGTGAAGGGTTAGGGATGGGTCACATTTTCAAATAAGATTGCAGTTCCTTGTCCTCCGCCAATGCAAGCCGAAGCAATTCCGTATTTCACTTTTCTTAAATTCATTTCTCTTGAAATGGTGAGCGACAAACGTGCTCCTGTTGCAGCGAGCGGATGACCGATCGCAATCGCACCACCGTTCACATTGCATTTATTTCTGTCAAGACCCAATTCTCTTTCACATCCTATGAACTGAGCTGCGAAAGCTTCATTGATCTCCACCAATCCTATATCCGAAACTTTTAATCCCGTCATCTCAAGAATTAATTTTATTGCAGGAACTGGTCCCAGTCCCATCACACTCGGATCCAGAGCGCTGGTTGCCGAAGCGACCACTTTGGTAAGCGGCTTCATATTTTTTTCTTTCACAGAATTTTTATGCGCAACCACCACCATGGCAGAACCATCCACTATTCCGCTGGAGTTAGCAGCATTTTGCACTCCGTCTTTCATAAATACGGGAGGAAGTTTTGCCATCTCTTCCATTGTGGAAGCGCGAATGTGTTCATCCTTCGCAAAATCTTTTACGCCTCTCGGAAGAAAAACTTTTCTTGGCTTCAAACCTTCCGCTTCAAAAACGGTGGTGTTCATTGGGAGAATCTCCTCTTTATAAAATCCGCTTTCTATAGCAGCCATAGCACGGTCAACCGAAAGTTTCGCAAATTCATTCGCATCGTTCTTTGTGATGTTATGTTTCTTAGCAACATTTTCTGCCGTGCATCCCATCGGAACTGCAGCCGTATCGTTCAGCGCTTCCCAAAGCATATCCACAAATCCGGGTTTTCCGAGTGCATATCCCATTCTGTTTCCGAAAGCTGCTGTTGGCGAAAGCGACATATTTTCCGTACCACCGCAAAGTGAAATGCCTGCTTTTCCCAATGAAATTTGTTCTGCACCTGCAATGATCGTTTCAAATCCTGAACCACAAATGCGCTGAAGCATTACCGATGGAATACCAAACGGAATTCCGGCATACAAACCGATATGACGCGGAAGAAAATAAGTGTCAGGTGAGCTCTGCCCGATGTTGGCGACAAAAATCTGATCAATATCTGTTGGTTTTATTTCTGATTTTTCCATTGCAGCTTTAGCAGCATAAATTCCAAGATCAGTAGGAGAAACTTGTCCGATGGTGCCGCATAATTTTCCGAATGGCGTACGCATTCCGTTTACCAGATAGATATCATCATACAAAATACCGATACCTTTTTCTTTGTTGTGAAATCCTTTCATAATAATAGTTTTACCCCTACCCTAAAGGGAGAGGATGTGTTGATTGTAGTTATTAATGCATTATTTGTATTTGTCATTTTCTTTTCCCCTTTTAAGGCAGGGTTTCTATTTGTCTTTCTCCCTTTAGGGTCGGGGTGTACTCTTTAGCATATAATGCAGCGCCAAGCGAAACAACAAACTGGGATTTTTCTACCACGCCAACGTCTTTTTTGTAACGTTCCTGCAATAAACCTTTTAGAGCAGGATGGTGCGCAATCACTCCTCCTATCATATAAATCGGTGCATTGGGATCTATTCTCAGTTTCGTTATGCGATTGACGATGGAAATATAAATTCCTTTTGCAATGTCTTCGATCGGAAGTCCTTCAAACATCCAGCTCATGATCTCAGTTTTTGCGAACACCGTGCAAAAACTGTTCAGTTCCTTGCGGAAGGTTGATTTTCCTGCGAGGTCGCTCATATCGGTAATTCGAATGTCTGCTCGTTCCGCTACTTCTGTAATAAAAGAACCTGTACCTGAAGCGCATTTATCGTTCAGGTAAAAATTTTCAATGTTGTTATCCGCTTTGCATTTGATTACTTTAATATCTTCTCCGCCAATGTCAATGATGTTTTTTTCTCCCGGAAAATATTTTGAAACTCCAAGTGCAGCGCAATTCAATTCGGTTTTAACAACATCTGCATCCGGAAAATGTTTTCGTCCGTAGCCGGTAGCACACGTATGAGATATTGGATATTCCTTTTTCACCGCTTCGATCACGTGACGAACAGAAATTTTATCACGGTTCAGAGTTTTGAGCGCAGTTTGAAAAACTATTTTTTCATTTTCATCAATAACGGAAAACTTCGTGTATGCTGAACCCAGATCAACTCCTAAATAATAAGTATGCGATTTTGAACTTCCGTTCTTCGAAGGCTTTTCTTTAGCCATTAAATTCTGAGCGATAGCTACCTTTGCAGTTTGAACAGAGGATGAAAAATTTTTATCCGACATCGCTTTCACCATGTTTGTGAAAGTAAGATTGAGCGAAGTGCGGATGTAATGCTTGCGACCGTACTCCACAATTTTACCATTGAGCCAATCAATTTCTGTAGGACGATTGTTCAACAGATCCACCGCCAGTGAAGGAAAGTGATTTCCTGCTTTACCCAAATATCGCAGACATTTGCGAACAAAATCATCTTCAAACTTTATTTTTTCGGCTGCGGCAACTTCCACCGCTTCTTCAATAATCTGCTCCACAAGTTCAACCGTATCGGAATTGCTCATTGCTTCTGACATGGTCATTCTTCCCACTCCGCATAAAGCGCTCAGCGAGGAATTCAGAATTGTTTTCTCCCAGGTAGCTTTGAGCAATTCAAATGAGGTAATGGCTTTTGTTTCAAGCGAAACTTTTTTCAGCAGAGAACAAATTTCTTCCACTTCTGCCATTCTTGAATCATTGACGGAAGCCAAGTAATTCGGAGGAGTGAAAAAAGTCACTTTAGTTATGTTTGGAGCGGTAAGATTTCCTGCATAATTTATTACCATCCGGAACGATCGGCTTTCTCCGATCACTTTTGAGACCATCTTCTCCACATCAATTCCATTCATTGCGCAGATAACCCCCATGGAAGAGTTGCTTAATTTTTCAATCTCTTTCATAGCAGAAGGAAGGTGAGTGGTTTTCAAGCAAACCACCAGCAGATCAGGATTGAATTGTTCGATATCTGCAATGGAACTAAAAACATTTTTGAAAACCGTTCTCTTTTTGATCTCACCTGTCAGCTCCACACCATCTTTTTTTACAAGGTTAATCTTCATTTTATCAAGGTCGCAAACTGCAACCTCACAACCGGCTTCCTGCAAATGAACTGCGAGGATCATTCCTACAGGACCAATGCCGATGACGGCAACTTTTTTCTTTTTATTTCCTGAAACTATATCTTTCATGGTTAAAAATTTACACTGATTATTATTGGCGAATGATGATTTCTTTTTTAATTGATTGATTTCAAAAATTTAATTATTGCATCTGCTTCTTTTCCTGTGAGATAAGCGCGCACACGCATATGTGATCCAACCACATCCCATTCCGCATCGCTGAAAGAAGCAGGAGAAGGACTGTTGTGACAGCGAGAACAATTTTGCTCCCATAATTTCTGCCCCGAATTGCTTATGTGTTCTTTTCTATCTTTTGCTTCTTTAGTCAGCGTACAACCCGCAACCAAAATCACCATCAGGATCACAAAAAACTTAATCCCGAAAACTATCGGGAAATTAAGGCATTTTTTCATAACAATTACTGACTTCTCTCTTAGTTTCATAATATATATTATAAGCCTATTACCCATTGGAGCATTAACATATTCTGATTTTTAGAAAATATATTTTGGGGCATACTGATCTGATACGCCAGTTTCATTGCAGAGCGGCTTTCCAGCCAATAAGTAATTCCCATCGTTAAACGCGATGCACTTATATTCCACCTTGCGAAGGCAGGCTCTTTTAAATAATCATACCTGAAATTATATTCTACGTTCTTCAAAAAATGTTCAGAAGCAGTGGGTCGATATGACATCATTATAAAATATAATTCCGTTACGTTATTAAACCGATAAGTAGAATCTTTAAGATTTACATCTTCTGCCGGAACATTAATCACCTCCATGGGATTGGCTTTATAATAAACTTTATCCAATGATACTTTGCAGTGCTGTCCTTTCATATCGATTGTTCCTTTAATGAACCTGAAATAATGATGAAAGGAAATGTCGGAACCATAAAGCAAAGCCTGCACACCCGCATGCGGTGTTGCATCCTGCCCAACCCGAGCGCGTTGTCCAAAAAATCCTATTTCCAGAGAACGGTTATTCGGCAACGGGAAAAAACCGATTCTCCCTCCAAGCGCTTTATTCTTGTTATTGTCAACCAGATTATTGAAAGAAAGTTTGCCGGCATTTCCGCTTGTGTCGTCAACTAAAAAAGGTCCGTTAGAAATATACGTGGCATAAACCAGTTTTGTTTTTCCAATGGGGATTCCTCCTCTGAACTGAACACCCAATTCAGTTTCAGGAAGAACTTGTTCATTACCCATTCCTGCAGGAGCATCGGGCAAACGGTTTAACCAGGGCGCGTGCAGGCGCTCGGGATACAAACCGAAAGGAGAGAGAAATATTCCACCGGTAAGCGTTACATAAGGATTAATGAAATAAACCAAATCGGCATACGCCAACATAATACTTGCCATGGATATTGTTGACGAAGTAGAAGTGGATGAAGTTACTGCGGGTGTTGAATTCATCCCGCTATGTTGGACCGTAGGAGGAGGAGTTCCAATACGCATCAACATCCCCGACATACTTCCGGAGGACGAAGATGTGTTGCTTTGTGATGTGCCTGAGCCGGCCATAATATGAAAATGAGATTCAAAGAATAAATTTTTGGATGGCTTCCAGAGAATAACGGGCATGAACCCAACCGCAATACCGGCAGAGTTGAATTTTCTTCCGTCAATATTAATATCCAAGTTGGCAGAACCGCTGAGAAGAAATTTTCGTCTTTCTTCTTTCGAATCTTCGTTTGGATTATTTAGAGTCAGACTATCAATGGCAATAGTATCGGAAGCAATAGCAGAAACAAAAGATGAAGTATCGGCTATTCTTTTTTGAAGAATTACTGTTTGCGAGATATTTTCCTGATGAATTGAAAGTGTATCAAGCCTTTTTACAACTGAGGCAGCTTGCTTTTCCGATGAAGTATCTTTAAAAATATTCTTTTGCTGATTAGATTGAACAGAGGCAGCGACAGTAGCAGTAGCAGTAGCAGTAGATTTAGGTGAAACTGGTTTTGCTTTCACTTCCAGTGTGCGAATAAAATTAATAACGCTCCATATCTCATTTTCAGAAAGCACTTGTTTGAAAGACGGCATTGCGTTCCTGCCCGTGATGATTTTATAAAACAGTTCTCCATCTTTCTGCTGCTGAAATTTTTTGCTTGTATGATCTGCAGGACGGGGATTTAAACTCAGAGCCAATGTTCCATTTCCTTTTCCTCCTTCACCATGGCAGATAATACAGTTGGCACGATAAATATTTTTTCCCGCCTGAACGGATACACTGCCTAAAGGGGTTGGATTTCTTTTAACAGACCATCCTTGCGGAACCAACCATGGCTGGGATGCACAAGTAAAAAATAAAAAGTAAAAAATAATGAATGCGATACTTAATACCTGATACCTGATACTATTTATCTCCTTTTTCATAGTGTTTATTCTACAACCGGAACAGTTACCATGATCATTTCTTTTCGCTGTGAATATTTTATTTTTAAAGGTATTCCACCTGAAACCCGTTGCATATAAAAACTGTCATATCCCACGGCATACACAAAATATTTTCCTGCTTTCAACCCATCACAATGAATAAAATCTTCTCTCGGTGTACCCACATAAAACACATCGTAATCCGAAGGTCTTGTGCCGGAAAGTTCATCCACATTAAATTTCAGAAACACTGTGTCAGGATATCCGACATGATTGATGATTGGAACATCGTGATGCTGTGGATAAACCATCAATGAGGCATTGCCGCCTGTTCCTGCTTTGTGGCAGGAAATAAATAAAAAGCAAAAAACAAAAAGCAAAAAAACCAGTTGGCAGTTAGCAGTTGACATTTGGCAGAGTTTCATTCGTGATGTGTAGTTTTAATGATGATGTCCAACAATTGCCCCAAAATACGGATCAACAGATAATTCAGGTTTTAGATTTGGTATCAAGTCCAATGTATTCAAATCAATCGCGGTCATGTAGCCGTTTCTTCCGGAGCAAGAAGAAGAATGATGCGGTGGCGGTCCTCCGCCTGCAATATTGCGGTGCAGGATCCAAACTTTTCTTCCCTGTACATCGGGCACAATGCCGTGCGGCTCCCATCCGGTATATATATTTTTAATTAATGTATGGGTTTTTCCATTAATGATGGATACAGCACCAATTTTTCCGGGAAATGTAACATCATCATTCGGACAGGTAACAAACAAAGTATCTCCTGCATAGTGCGGCTCTTCAGGACCTTTTCCGGTAGCAACTTTGGCAATCAATGCATCGTTCGAAGCATTGAAGAACCATATCTCATTTAATCCAACACAACTAACAGCATATTCGCTTCCATCCTGCGAGAAATGAATTTCATGTGAGTTTGCATTTGCCTGCAATGGGATTTGCGAGATATTTGGATTATAGATATCCGTAAAATCAATCTTATAGAAAAAATTTCCGGGCTGGGATGTTACATAAAGATTATTTCCTTTCATGCCTGTACCATGAGGATATTGCAGCAATCCGTTGCCCTGCCATTTTACCAGCAGAGTCATGGTTTCCAAATCCATCACCGCAATGGAACCATTTGCACTCCAGTCAACCACAAAAGCGCGTTTCCCATCGGGAGTGATTTCGAAAACGCTCCATTGCCCCGAACCAATGTTTGCTTCCCCTGCCAAAGTACCGTCATTGATGTTAAACTTTTGAAATACACTGCCGGCAAAAAAACATGTATAGAAATATTCTTCGTCAGGCGATATTTCAATAAAATGAGGAGATTCGATGGAAGGGCTGACACCTATATCAACACTACGCATGATCAAACCGGTTGCGGCATCGATGATGAAAACATTATCGCAGCCCTGATTCACAACAAACATTCTTCTTCTGTGTGCCATGTCGGAAAAAGGGATCAGTCCGTTGCGTGCCGGTGCGCCTAAGTTAATCCAGTCGCGAACGGTAATTACTTCTTCTCTCGTCAGAGGGTCTTTCCCCGGAGGCATGGCGGGAGGAATGGAAATACCCAGATCACTATAAGTATTTATAAAATAGGAAAGGAAACTAATATCCGAACGGTAAGGAATTACAGCCGTGTTTCCGTAACGGCTTCCGTTAAATAAACTGCTCCAGCTTTCCAAAGACAAACCATTGCTGGCTTCCTTGCTTTTATCCGTATGGCAGCCGGCAATGGCACATTTAGTAAGAATTATTTTTCCTACTTCAAGCGGATAACCTTTGTAATCAGAACCTTGTTCATCCTTCCGGCAAGTAATGACAAGAAAAGCGATACATGCTAATGAGAGATATAGTATCGGCTTCTTGGGTAGCCCCCTCCAACTCCCCCAAAGGGGGAGAGTTACGCGCGAAAGTCCTCCCCTTTGGACAAGCGGAGCTTGCGAGCGAAGCTCATTTAAGTAGGGCATCTGGTTCATCTTATCCCTCAAACATTCTTTATAAAATAAATCTCTTCATCGGCAGGAACTTTGTCCCCGTGTTTTTCCCTTAGCAATGCTTTATATTTATTCACAATATCGGCAGAATAATTTTCATTATTAATTATTGCTGCTGATTTTAATTTTAAGGAATCATCTGCTATCTGACGATTCACCAGTTTCAAACAACCTGTCAGACACCGGCCAAGTTCATCGAGACTGCGCGGACAAAAACAACCTTCCTCCGGAGTTAATTTATAATCGGGCTGATCCAGTAATTTTTTATTCGGAAAGATCAAGGCGACAGGATTTTCTTTTTCATCCTCGCTGACAGCAACATATTTAATGTAATGACATACCTCCCCGATTAGTTTTTCAAGATCAGCAGGGGCGATCTTTTCTCCGGTGGAAAGTTTGAATATGCGGCCTTCTAAAGATGTTTTCTCGCTCATGGTGATTTAATTTTTTTCTCGCAAAGACGCTAAGACGCCAAGTTATACATCTATTATTTTTAGTGTTTTCTTAGCGGCTTTGCATCTTTGCGAGATAATTTTTAGTTATACCATTGCTGTTTTTCGTATTCCTTTTGAACTCTCTATCTGCTCAAGAAACGTTTCGATCTTTGTGGTGCTTTGTCCTTCAGAATAAAATCTCAGATCGCACAAGTCGGCTTCGATCACCAAAGTCGGAATGCCAAGTTTTTCCGAAATCCTTTGCGGCATTCCAAAACGTGAATTGGAATTATTGGCGCAGGTCTTTGCATCATGAAAAATCATTCCGTCAATACGGAAGTCTTTTACTAATCTTGATAATATTTTTTCTTTTGCGTCTTCGCTTCTATTGATAAAAATCTCGGTGTATGCTTTTGCAGATGATTCGAAAGGATTTTTTTCATCAAAGGCATCGAACACCCAGCTGTTGCAATACGTGGAAGCCACCACTGCCGCTTTGTTCTCGATAAATAATTCCGACATCGGTCGTAGCTTTCCCCAGACGGGCATTCCATCCCAATAGATGCGGCTGCTTTCTTCGGCAAGGAATCCGATCTTTTTAGAAACATTGCCTTCTAATTCTTTTAACAATGCGGCATAATAATCTTTTGCTACTTGTGTGCCGCGCAAAACCACTATCGGACCCATGTGAATGGTGGCATCGAAAAAACTTATGGGAGAAGGAGAAGAAGTTGCTGTCCACAATACTTTTTTCCAGAGATCGGTAGCTTCTTTGCTCAGCTTTAACACTTCGCGGAAACGATCAATGTCAAATTTCTTTCCGCTGGCTTTTTCACAAGCGGGGATCATGGCTTTAAACTGTGCGCTCACATCCAGAATATGCGCTTCGCTTACTTCGTCCATGTGACGCGGAGGAGTGATTCCGAAAATTGGACAATTCATTTCCTTGGCAAAATAATTCATCCAATCCTGCACTTCACGGCATTGATTGGTGTTATACACTATCAAATCGGGTTTGGGAGGTCCTTGCAAACCATAATGCTCCTGCAAGGGAGTTTGCTTTTTTAAATAGGAACCTATGTCGGCAGTGAGGTAGGAACAAATATCGTTGTTGTAGCCAAGCTTGGTGCTTTCGGGAATAAAATCTCCGGCAGTGCGGGTGGCTCCGAGCAATGCTCCATGGTTTTCGGGAAAATGAACATCAAAGCCAAAAGAACGCAGCAATTCAGCGGGACCTACGCTGGTGCACCATGCGATCTTTTTGGTTGTGTGCTGACGCTTACGGTCAGCATCCTGACCAGAAGCGTCAGGATCCTTAAACCCAAGGAAATAATTTCCCATTACTTCCTTTAACAATTTTGCTGATTGAATTTTATACATAACTATGGTTTTTTGTTTGTTGATTTTATTGTTGTCTTTCAAGCTTAGCTTACGTATTTATATTTATTGTTCTTTCCCATCGAACGCATAATAAACTTGTCCGCTGTTTGCGTCAAGGTCTACAACCGGATAACCATTTTCACCCTGAATTTTCCAAATCAATTTGTAATTTTTTGTCTGGTTTGATGTCCCCGCATTTAAGTTGTAAATTCCAAGTCGGTATGAAATACAAGTGTTGCTATAATTCATATTTTGTCTTGCAATACTGATTGCTTTGTCGAATTGTATGGATGCGGTCAGCGAAATATTTATTGTGTCAACGATTGCAGGGTCGGCAGTGTAGATATTGTTGTCAGATTTACTCTTATAAAGAGCGTAGTAGTCGGTGAAAACTTTAAATCCCTTATAAAAAACATTACACTGCATTCCATAACAGTATTGGTTGTTGAGCACTCTGTAAACTTGTAACTGCGGATACTTTGTCAAGGTATCAAGAAGTTCATGCGCTCCATTTAAAGGGCTGAGGTCGACTAAGTGGTTATGGTCTGTCAACTCCGTATAATTATCACATACATCTTTACTGCAAGTCGTCACGAAGAACGAAAGTGTTACAATTGCAACCGTCAAAAGTTGTGTTTGTCTTGTAGTCATTATCGTTGTGTTTCTATTTAACATGTATACCTTGTCTTGTTGCGTAACACTCGTTGCAATACAATTTTCCATCACAACCTACCACGCCAGGACAATCGTCTGTGCAGAGGTCATTTTTGTGCTGTCGGTAAAGTTTTTTGTCAAAACAATCGGGTCTGTTCTTGTTGCAGGAAGTTGCCGCAAGAAATACTGTTGCGACTGTAAATAAGAGGGCTATTGTTTTCATAGTGTTTTTTTTAAGCATTGCTACTAACTTTACTTATGCGCGCACTAAGCAGAGCTTAGCGCGTACTGAGGAGTTATAGCAGAGGATATTGGAGTTATAGCGGAGGATATTGGAGTTATAGCAAAGGATATTGGCTTTACGATAGACAATATGTCCTTTACGATAGAGGATATTGGCTTTACGATGGACAATATGTCCTTTACGATGAAGAATATGGGATTTTTGTATTTGACAGCTGTTGTAATCATAGTTTAATCATCATCATGATCTTCGTGTTTTCCGTGTCCCTCTCCTCCTTCATTTGAGCGCGAGCCGCCTTCGGTTTCATGTTCATTGCCGCTTTTATGGCATCTTACACAATTAATAATATTTGTAATTCCTTCCTCGTAATGTTTGCTCTCCATTTTTCCCTGCGAATGTTCGTGGCAGCCATAACAGGTGTATGCGCTGAAGTTATTATCGGAGTGGCAGGTAATGCAATTGGCATTATGGTTTTGGTCGAGTATAAAATACGATGAATGATCAAAAGAAGAGGGCCGCCATTTGCTGGTGATGTGGCATTTTGCGCAATCGGTATTGAATTGATTATGATAAGTTGCTTTTGGCTGCTGATGACAGGTAATGCAATTGTTTTTATCTGCGCCCTGTATCATGGCATGATCAAAGGATACAAAAGATCTCCATCCTTGCGTGTTATGGCAGTTGTTGCAGGCAGTAGATAATTGCGCATGAACATCATCTGTAGGTTTGCTGTGACAGCTGATGCATTGCGCATTCTCCGCTCCCGATAAAAATTTATGATCAAATCTGCTTAAAGAAATACCGGGCTTGAGTCCTTTATGATCGGTATGACAGCCGGTACATTCCTGATTTGAAAAATTAAGATGAAAAGATGTTTTGCTCTTGTTTGAAGTCGAATCATTTGACATGAGTGTATCCTTACCGATATCGGAGAGTTTATGGCAGCTGATACATTTTTCGGAAGCTATTCCCCAAAAGGGATGATGACATGCGAGGCATTTGTCTTTCAGGTGCTGATGTCCTGCTACCAGATCTCCGGGATTGATCATCTCCTGAGGAAACAGGTATACCATACATGCGCATAAGGCAACGATCACTAAAACAACTATTCTTTTCATTTGCTGAACATTACGATGGTGATTATATGAATCAATACCAAAACGCCTAACAGCAATGTGATGGGAAGATGAACGGCTCTCCATTTCCTCATCAGATCAACTGTAATGGAATCTAAAAAAAGATTTTTTTCTGCTTCTGCTTCGGTGATTCCTTTATTCATCAAATCCTGCTTTTTCTCTTTCAAAGCATCATGAGATTTTTTTAAAAGAAATTTGCCGATCAGTCCGCTTGCTACGGCAATCAGCAGCATCAGGATGGCAAGCCATGGCAATATTGCGTTGAAATGAATGCCTGCGTGAACAAGGATCATGACAGAGCCAACCCATGCCATGTATTCATGCAGAAGCAAAAGTTCTTTTGGCGAGCCCGATCTTATTAACTGCCGCTTGCGTAAGGAATAAATAAAGGATAAGATCACAACGAAAGTTCCCAGATAACCAAGATAACGACCGACAACAATGAGATGATAACGATGAAGAAAATAGTCAATGATAATTGCCAGTACGATCATCAATGCATACCATTGAAAAAAAGGAAGAACATATTTAGCGAATACTGATTGTTGCATTTAAGTCTGTTATATCGTTTGGCATTCAAATAAGAAAGCGGCAAATGAATGTACTTATTGAACTTTTATTCTTGCATCCACCACAAACGCCTTATCCACAAAAGCCATGATGGGATTCAGATCCATTTCTTGAATTTCGGGGAAGTCAATTACCAATTGGGAAAGACGCTGAATAATCTCTATAACGCTTTCTTTGTGAATTCCTTTCTCGCCACGCACGCCATCCAATAGCTTAGAAGCTTTGATGGAGGAAAGCATTTCTTTTGCTTCCAGTTCTGTTACAGGTGCTATTTTGAAAACAACATCTTTCAGCACCTCCACATATATTCCACCGAGCCCAAACATGACAAGTGGCTCCAATCCGCGCTGTGCACTTACTCCTGCCACAAGCTCCTTTCCACCGGGAAGAAATTTCTGGACGAAGAATTTCAGATCAGCCACCCCACCCGACCTCCCCGAAGGGGAGGAGCCAGAGGATGGTCCGAACTTTCTTTTCATATTCTCAACAACTGCCCGTACTTCATCCGCATTCTTAATATTTACAGCCACTCCACCGAGATCACTTTTATGTACCAATGATTCTGCATCTGCCTTTATCACAACGGGGAAACCGATTTCGGTAGCTGCTTTAACTGTTTTTTCGACATCGTCAACTAATCTCCAATCTGCAACGGGAATCCCGTAGGCGGAAAGCAAGGTGTACACTTTATCAGAGGAGAGGAAGACCCAACCTGACCTCCCCGAAGGGGAGGAACCTGATTGAATAATTTTTTTAGCCTTTTCTTTATCTACTTCTTTAAATACTTTTGCTTCTCCAATATTCCTTGAGCGCACTTTGTGGTATTTATACAAAGCACCAAGTGCTTTTGCTGCGGTGGTTGGAAATGCGTAGCAAGGAACACCACCTTCTTTCATTATCTTAGTAGTAACCTGATATCGTTCCATACTCAGGTTGGTCATGAAATTGCAAACGATGGGTTTCTTCTTCATCTTGTTCACTTCCACGATTTGTCTGGCTACTTCATCCGTATCAGTGAAAGGAGCGGTAACAAAATTTATGTAGATGGAATCTATCGTTTCCTCATTCATCAACACATCCAGAGCGCTGCGGAAATGTGTTCCTCCACCTGTTGCCACCACATCAATGGGATTTCCAATAGTAGCTTCCGGAAGTAAAGTTGTTTTTAGAATATTTTTTGCTTTGTCTGAAAGCGGAGGAAGTACTAATCCCGCACTCACCAGTTCATCGGTTGCAATAACAGCAGGTCCTCCGGTGTTTGTAATGATTCCCACACGGTTTCCTTTCGGAATGGGCTGCGTGGAAAATGCCATCGCCACCTGGCACATTTCCTCTTCATTATTAAAAGCAAGTATTCCTGCTTTTTCAAAAATTAATTCTGTTGCAATATCAACTCCTGCAAGTGAACCTGTATGAGAAGCGGCAGCTTGCGCGCCTGCTTCGGTACGTCCTGCTTTCATGGCAAGAATCGGTTTTTTCTTTGCAACAACTTTTGCAACTTCCAGAAACTCTTTTGGATTGTGAAATCCTTCGGTATATAAAATGATGGCTTTTGTTCCTTCGTCCTCTCCGTAATAATTCACCACATCCGAAATAGAAATATCGCAGGCATTTCCGTTGGATGCGTACATGCGCATGCCGATCTCAAGATCGAACAAACTTTGCATGATGAATGCCCCTACTCCACCGCTCAATGCAACAATGGAAATAGAACCGGGTTTCGGAAAAGTAAAAGTGAAATCACAATACGCATTGTATTCAGGATCACAATTGATAATTCCCTGGCAATTAGGACCGAATATTCGTACTCCATATTCTTTTGCTTTTGCTAAAAATGCTTTTTGAAGCGCTTTGCCTTCTTCTCCCATTTCGCTGAAGCCAGCCGAATTGATGATAACGGATTTAATTCCTTTCTTGCCACAATCTTCAATTATCTGCGGAACAAATTTGCTGGGAATAATTACGTGAGCAAGATCAATATTATCCGGAACATCAAAGATGGTTGGATATGCTTTTATTCCTCTTACTTCAGGTTCCTTGGGATTGATGGGATATATTTTTCCTGTGTAACCAAAGTGAACAAGATTTTTCAGAATAACATTCCCGATAGAAAGTTCTTTGGAAGAGGCGCCAATGATGGCAATGGACTTTGGTTTAAAAAGTGAATCCAGTTCATGAACAATTTTTGAAGTGGATTTTTTTTCTTTGGCTTCGGGATAATTCATAATAAACTATTTTTATTATTCTGGAATTTCACCGAAGAGATGATGCTCGGGCAGGCATTGCTGCCTGCCCTTTGCAAGAGAACTTGTCAATGAGTGAAATGCACGCGCATGGGAACCCCCATAGTCCCTAAGTCGCACAGGATCAAACATCTTGCATTCTCTCTGGCATCAAAATTCAGCGAATAATTTTTATCTGACATGAAATAATTTTTACGCTGCTACTGCTTTTTTCTCTTTCAACTTAATATGACGAAACCCTCCCCACAATGCTGCACCAATCGCTCCGGCATATCCAGCATCTGGATGAGTTTTTATTTCAAATTTCTTTCCTGTTTCTTTCAATTGCTCTTCGATCGCCTGAAGCATTCCTTTGTTCAAAGCCATTCCTCCTGTGAGAATAATTGGCGATTCTCCTTTCAGCGAACTCATAAGCTTGATAATTCTGTTTGCAATGGAAAGATGAATTCCTTTAATAATATCGGGCGTAGAAATTCCGCGCGATACCATATTGATGACATCTGTTTCGGCAAGCACCGCACAAATGCCGGATGATATTTCAGGATTTTTTGCCGATAAAGAAACTTCGCCTACTTCTTCAATGGATAATCCAAGGTAACGGGAAATATTTTCAACAAACTGTCCGGAACCCGATGCGCACTGTCCTGTCATTTTATAATCCTCCACGCGAGCATCACCTGAAATTTTTACCGCGCGCACATACAGTGCTCCCATATCCACCACAGTTCTTGCATCGGGGAAAAAGAAGTGAGCGCCTTTTGCGTGCGTAGTCATGCCGTAAAAATGTCCGCGTTTGCGTTTTACCAGGTCTCCTTCACCTGTAGAAGCGAGGTAGGCAATGTCTTCGTATTTCAACTTATGCTTGGTAAGCATGGTTTGAATCATTTCATCGGCAACCTGAGTAGGATTTCTTTTGCGGATCTTTTCCGTTTGCTTATCTAATAGTTTTGGCTTGTCAGAATAATCCATTAAAACCAGTTTGATGAAGTTGCTACCGACATCAATTCCCATAGTGTTAAATGATTTATCCATAGAATTTATTTTATTCAGTAATTGTTTTATGAAATTTGAAGAGAAAAATTCCCCGCCACTGCGTGTATGAGCTACGCTCGCTCCCGATAGATATCGGGACTACGTTTGCCTTTGCAAGGGGGAAGGAGTAACCAAATACTATATTCATTACAATGGGGGTTTTGTTGCAACAAAGTAAACACCATTCCTCATTTCATACTATGACAACAGTCATGTTTAAAGAGAGAAAATGAGAAGCATAACCCTCACCCTACCCTCCCCCACAGGAGAGGGAAATAACCGTGAACTTCCTTCTCACTGTGGGAGAAGGATTGAGGATGAGGGCTAGAATAAAACTATGCCACCTGCTTCCCTTTCTTCGCAGAAGGAAGTTCCGCCTGAATATTTCTGCGGGCAAACATGGCACCACCAAGCGCACCCATGAAAATAGAATCGGTGTGAATATTTATTTTGATGCTATCTCCGTAATTCTCTTTCACCAATTGAGTAAGATATTTTATCACGGCAGGATTACGTGCAACACCGCCTGTGAAAGTAAATTCATTGAACACACCGCCCGAACGTGCAATGAGTGACATGGCACGCATGATGATGGCTTTGTGCAATCCACCTAAAATATCTTCGCGCTTTTCACCTAAGTTGGTGAGCTCACGAAGTTCCGCTCCTGCAAACACGGTACAAGTGGAACAAATGACAACTTCTTTATCCGCCTTCATTGCCATGGGACCGAGTTCATTGAGTGAAATACTCATTTCATCGGCAATGTAACCGAGGTAACGTCCGCAACCTGCAGCGCAGCGATCGTTCATCTGGAAACTGGTTACCAATCCGTATTTATCCACTTGAATTGCTTTGGTATCCTGTCCGCCAATGTCAAGCACTGTTCTTGTTTCAGGAAAAATTGCGTGAGCGCCAAACGCATGACATAAAATTTCAGAGCGGATGCAATCCTGAGGGAAAGGCAGCAACGCACGACCATAACCGGTGCCGGTCATATTCTCAATATGAAATTCAATATCTGCAATTTCGTCAATATGCTGACGCAGGGTTTCCGAAACATGATCGAAATTTCCTTTCAGCAGATTCATTTCAGCATCAAAGTTCACGCTTTTATTATCGGCAGAAGTTTCAGGAAGGTTTTTGTATTTATCCCTCAGTTCATCCATCGCTTTATGAACCAGTTCTTTGAAATTAAAAGTAACACGTTCATTTTCGGCAGGGCTGATGCTCTTGTCCCACACGGTCATAAGCGGTTCAAAGAGTGACATGTCGAGTTTGTTCACCTCTTCATTATACTTTTCAGAAACAATATCACGGAAGAACTGATTTTTTGATCCAAGGTTGTTGTACAGATAATCATGCTTGATCACCGGCTTGAATACTTTGCGAATGCTTCTCAAATGCCCAAGAATTTCATCCCGCTTTTTTTCATCTTTAAAAAATGCATTGCAGGTTTTTACCAGTTCTTCTCCTAATTTATCCAAACGAACCTTGAACTGTTCGTATTGAAAAACACTTTCCAGATCAATGATGTATCTTTTGTACTCGGGTTTCGCTTTCATCTCTTCTCCCATTTTTTTTTGAAGGATGGAAAAGCGGGCATTGTAAATTGCTTCATCTCGCGCAATATCCGCAGCAACAGAATAATTGGAACGCGTGTTGGTGATGCCACGACCGATAATTTCATCATCCTCATTTATGATCACCGCTTTGGATGTGGTTGAACCAAGATCAACTCCGAGATAGTATTTGTTCATTGGGATATATTCTTTTTTATTCGTGTTTAAACTTTATGCTTCTACTCCTTCCTGTTTGAGAATAATTTTTCTTTGCTCCAACATCTGGAAATAAGATTCCAAACGGTTCTTAATGTTCGCATAAGAGAAATAACGCGGATCCACCAGATCACTTTCTATAAATCCAACCGGAACACCTGTGCGCTGTTCGATCTGGCGCATGATCATCAATTGTCCTGCTGAAAACGAATTGCAACTCTTGATAGAATTGATCAGGAATCCGTCCGCCTTATATTCTTTTACATAATTCTCGATCAGATCTACTCGCTGAGGAAGATTCAGATTGGTATAAACTCCCATACAATATTTCGATAAACTCTCCAGCGGATTTTTAGGATCATGACGGAATCCGGTGTCATACACTCCACCTACTTTTGTATAAGTAGAAGCAACGATCACCGCACCCATGTCATAAAATATCTTCCAGAACTCACGGAAGTTTGTCCAGTTTGGAGGACCTTCCATTACCAAACGGTATTTTTCTTCTTTCAATTCTCCTTCAGGAGTTACAGGACCAAGACCCAATTTAATTCTTTCCTGAACTTCACTCCAGAGCTCTGTGTAATATTCAACTGCAGAATCTGTTCCGCGGAAAGCGGTAAAAATCGGACCGATGTAATAAACACCTGCGAAATACGCATCGATAGGCGATGGTTTTCTTTTTGCGCTTTCCAATATCTTCACCAACAGGTCTTCTGCCTTTGCAGAGTTCTCCATCAGTTTTGAAAGTTTAGCCGAATCAAATTTTTTACCTGTAACTTTTTCCATCTTTGGAATCACTTCTTCATTCAGCTGCTTCACCATGTAATCTACTTGGTCTTTTGTAATCTTGCCATCTTCCTGGTAAGGAGTATGAAGCATCGCAACAGGAACTCCGGGATACAAACGCTCCAGGTTTTCAAACCATTTCAAGAAAGTGAAACAGCCGGTATAACTCAACAACAACAGATCAGGTTTTGGAAGTTGTTCTCCGGTGGGCCCAATAT
The DNA here is from genome assembly GCA_016213435.1 of Bacteroidota bacterium. Lineage (GTDB taxonomy): Bacteria > Bacteroidota > Bacteroidia > Palsa-948 > Palsa-948 > Palsa-948. Next base: position 8,332 of record JACRAL010000005.1, on the reverse strand, counting down.
TTCCGTTGAGCATCATTCCGATATCGCACTTCACATAGGTACAAACATCTTCGGAGTGCCCCATCTTTTCGGCTTCACGAATATATGCAGCCGATTTTTTCCGCATGCCGGATTGCAGCGCATTGATTTCAGGATACACCGGCAGCATATCGAAGGAAAGAATAAGTTCCGTCAGGTTTCCGGGAACAAAAGTGTACACTACTTTTTTTCCAAGCTCCTTTGCTTTGCTGAGATCATGAAATTGTTTTGCGAGCATATCCTTCTGAATGACCATGCTCTTTTCTTTAATTGCTTCTTTTGGATCTGCCATGGGGAATTACAATTTTAGATTTACTATTTATTATTTATTTTTTTGCCTACTGCCAATTGTCTACTGTTTCTTACGCCCACAATTTTATTGAATCGGAAAAAGTTCCGGCCTGTTCTTTAATGACTTTGAACTGCCCGGTGTTTTCGTGATACTGGAAATTAATGTGCGGAATTCCGACTGCATCGCATTCCTGCTGCATTTGCGGACGATCCAGCAACGCAGGATCGCAGAAACTTGCTGCGGAGAAAATGATTCCATCTGCATTTCTTTCTTTCGCAAGTTTAACCAACCTTTTTCCTCTTGGGTTTTCAACATCGTAAAAACAGGAAGTAAATGTGCTTTGATGGATGTAAGCATCTGCAAGCGCCTCTAGCGGATTCTTGCTATTATCCTTTATCTCTCCCTGTATCTGCCTTGAACCCAGCATGAAATCATCCTCTACAATATAACACCCTGCCATCTCAATGGATTTGATCAGGCCGATGGGAGGTTGTTCGCAGAACGAACCGGTGACTACCACGCGGATATTATCCATGGGCTCACCACGTTCTTTCTGAATATGATCAACCACTTGCTTCAACATTTCATTGTGTTCTTCAACAGGAATAGTAATTCCCGCACGCAGAATGTGATAGGTTTCCACTGCGGATAATCTCCATGGATATTGTTGGCGGATGCTATATATCTCTTCAATCAACTTACGGTTAACATTGTAAAGCTTTATGGCTTTGTTGATCGCTTCTGCTGTAACTTTCACGCCATTGATCGCATGCATATCTTCCAATATCTTCTCCATTTCCTGGATGTAAAAAGTACCGCCAATGAGCGCATCAAAGTTTTGAGGATAATCAAAGTAGCGCTGAAATTTTCCTTTCTTTGAAAGCTTGAACATTCCGGAAAGATTTCGTACGCAATCGCAAATGGCAGGGAACATAAATCCGTCAAAGTCATCTAAATTTTTATCGAGTGCCATTTCTATTATTCCGCGAGGAAGATGGCAGATGTAGGATTGGTAATACGCATCTCCTTTAATAATTTGCTTTCTATCCCCCGCTCCCATTATTCCCACAGGCAATCCATTTGCCGCATGAATGATTTCGCGTGGAACATAAATAGGAAGGTAACCGACAAGAATTCTTTTTTTGTCTTCTGCTTTCCATTTTTTTGCCTTTGAAAAAGTTAAATCAAAAGCCAAGATTTCACATTCTTTCAGGATGATATCAAGAGATTTCATTTCTTAATTATTTTGAGCAAAGTAACTTTTATGTGCAAGATAATTCTATGATATTCATCATGATTTCAAAAAGGCAAGGAGAGTACTTTCGTTTTGAAATTATCAGCAAATGAAAAATACTTTTGGAGCAATTATTCTTTCAGGCGGGAAATCAGAACGCATGAATTATCCAAAAGCATTTCTAGAAATCGATGGAGTCACCTTTCTGAAAAAACTAATTGACATATACAAGGAGATGCTTTCGGAAATTGTAGTGGTGCTTAACGATGAACTTTCGCAAGAGAAATGGAAAAACTTTTCAGATACTATTGATACCGAATGCAAAATTGTATTGAATCATCACAGCGAAAAAGGAAAGTTTTATTCATTACAACTTGGAGTAAAAAAAATTACCAGTGAATATTGCTTTATTCAGAATGTGGACAATCCTTTTGTAAGTTCATTTACTTTGAACTCACTCATGAAGAATAAAAACCCGAATGGAATCACCGTTCCTATGCATAATGGGAAAGGCGGGCATCCAATTTTAGTTTCAAAAAATGTTATTGAAAAAATATCATTGACAGAGGACACAAAACAGCATTTGAAAGACTTTTACTGGTCGTTCAGTATAAAGACTGCGGAGATGGGAAATGATTCTGTTCTGATGAATATAAACACCCTTGAAGAGTATGAGAAATTTGTTGCAATAAAATCGTGAAAAATATTTTTGAAAAAATAATAGAGATTCAGAAAGGCGGTAAGGAAGCGGTTATCTGCACCATTGTAAATACAAAAGGAAGCACACCGCGCAAAGTGGGTGCAAAAATGATCGTATATGCTGACGGAAAAATATTCGGAACAATTGGCGGAGGTGACCTTGAAAAAACAGTAATTGAAAATGCAGTTAATCTCTTCGAAACAAAACAGCCGAAATTATTTCGTCATGACCTGCTGCACCAGCATAGCATGTGCTGCGGTGGCACTGTTGAAATTTACATTGAACCCATCATGAAGAAAAACAAACTTTACATTTTTGGAGCGGGGCATACTGGACAATCGCTTGCAAAACTTGCGAAAGATTTCGACTTTGAAACAGTACTGATAGATGACCGAAAGGAATACGTAGACGATTGCAAATCAAAGGAGATAAACAAAATGAATTTACCTTTTGGCGAGGCGCTGAAATTACTTCCCTTCGATGAGCAAACCTACATCTGCATCATGACCTACAGCCACCCTGTTGACAGGGACATTCTCGCTTTCTGCGTAAAAAAACCTTTTGCTTATCTCGGAATGATCGGCAGCCAGCGCAAAGTGGAGGTAACAAAAAAAATGTTCAGTGAAGGATTGAATATTTCTGAAGAGGAATTAGATAAAATTGACATGCCGATGGGAATTGATATTGACGCAGAGGGACCGGAGGAAATCGCATTGAGCATTCTTGGAAAATTAATCGCTGTTAAAAATAAAATCTCATTATGGAAAAAAGAATTGCAATTGTAACGGGAGCATCCCGCGGAATCGGAAGAGCCATCGCTCAAAAACTTTCTGCTGATGGTTTTTTCGTGGTCATGGTAGTAAGCACGGATATTGCAGGATGCGAAAGCCTGCGAAATGAAATCGGAAAAGATAAATCATCCGCTCATCTTTGCCATATCGGCAAGTCTGAACCGGTTACTGCGCTGTTCGCAGAGGTGATGAAGCAGCACGGGCGCGTGGATGTGGTGGTGAACAATGCCGGCATCATACGCGACAGCATGATCTGGAAGATGAGCGAAGAGGATTTTGACACTGTTATAAATGTCAATCTGAAAGGAACATGGCTCATGTGCAAGGAGGCAGCAAAGATCATGAAGGAACAGAAATCGGGAAGGATAATAAATATTTCTTCGCGCGCATGGCTTGGCAACCGCGGGCAATCCAATTACTCCGCTTCCAAAGGCGGTGTTAACGCCCTTACGCGTGTGCTCGCACTGGAACTCGGCAAGTTCAATGTGCTGGTCAATACCGTTGCACCGGGGTTGATCGAAACTCCCATGACGCAAGCGCTGAAACCCGAAGTTCAGCAGCAGCTCATAGATGCGCAGCCCACAAAAACAATGGGCAAGCCGGAAGACGTTGCCAATGTGGTTGCTTTTCTCTCTTCCGAGAAAGCGCAGTTCATTACCGGGCAGCTAATTTATGTGGATGGAGGAAAAAGTATTGGAGCGGGGAGCTAGAAACTAATTTCCTCTATGCTAATCTCCCACTCCCGCCCTCACCACTTTCGTGCTCATCAATAGTGTTGAATTATCTGTATCACTGATTCGTACTATGTACATTCCGCTGGCTAATGAGGGCAAGTCAATGGCAAGGCTTGTACCATCTCCGGGAATAATTATGTTTCGTGCACACACCTCTTGTCCCAGTACATTCACGATTCTAAACAATGCATTCACAGCGGTTCCGCTGCTCACATAAATAGTTTTATCAAATGGATTAGGATAAACAGACATGGAACAATTATTCTTATTGAAGCTCACAATATTTGAATAATTACTGCTGCCGTTATAATCTGTTTGTTTGAGGCGATAATACCTCACCCCCTGCCCCTCTCCCACAGGAGAGAGGAGTTGCTCATCAACAAATGTATACTCTGTTGTTGTGCTGCTGTTGCCTATACCCTTTACTGTGCCGATTTGCTCCCACTGCAAACTGCTGCTGCCTCCTGCCGCTTCTTTGCTACGTTCTACCGTAAAGTAATCATTGTTGCTTTCGCTGGCGGTGCTCCATGCCAGTTTTGCTTTGCCATCGCTGCATACTGCTGTGAACGACATCATCTCCACAGGAAGAGGAATGGCAACACACGTGGACCATTTGGCGACATATCCTGTTTCACCGGCAGAACTTGCTATACTAGTAGAACCTACAACAAAGGGGTCGATTGCCTCAAAATCTCCTCCTACATACGCGTAGCCCCAACTGTCTGCAGCAACACCCGATTTATCTTCTGCCCCACCTGGTAATGCACTCCCGCAAACCGCAGTTCCGTTAGTTGCTAAGTATTCCACAATAAACAAAGATTCGTTCCCACCGGTTACAGTAACCGCTCCGAAAGTAAAGTTGCTGGTGCTTGTCCATACACCCGCGTCCCCAACCACAAACAAGTGGCCATTGAGTGGGTTTATGTCTATGTCGTAACCACGGTCGGTGCTGGTACCTCCTCCTTTCACAGCCCATTGAACAGCGCCAGAGGCATCGTACTTGGCAAGAAACATATCCACGTTTCCGAACCCGGCAGTGGTGAGGGCTGTTGTTCCAATTTTTAAATTGCTTACAAACTCCCCTGTTATATATACATTGCCTGCAGCATCCGCTTTCACACCGTAAATATGGTTCCTATTCCCACCGCCTCCGCCTCCTGCACCTGCTGTTGGACCTTTTAACCATTGTTCATTTCCGTTAGCATCATACTTAACAAGAAAAAAATCATCGGTTTGAACCTGAGCAAGAGAATATGCGCCAAAAGCAACACCGAATGCACCGGAAACGAAAGTGTTATGTATGGTGTATCCCCCTACAAAAACATTGCCCGATCCGTCAACAGAAACGCTATATGCAGAGGTACTTCCATTGCCACTGGCTCCTTTTCTTACCCAAAGCACGGTGCCCAATGCATCGTATTTCACCACAAAGGCATCACTCTGGTTAGCAGCTCCCATACTGTTGGTAAGGGTATATGTGCCAATGGTGAAGGTAGGGCTCCAAAAATTCCCGGCTACATAGATATTGCCAGAGGCATCTGTTGCCACACTTAGCCCCTGACTCCTATCATCACCAGTAGTACCAGTTTTAACCCACTGCTCTGTGCCGTTAGTATTGTATTTTACAAGAAACATACCGGCTTGAAAAGTTAAAGAACCAAATGTACCCCCAAAACCTGTTATTCCCGTTACAAACACATTGCCGGCAGCATCAGTAGCCACATGCCATCCCCTATCCGCTCTATTCCCATTGCTTCCTCCTTTTCTTGCCCAGAGGGCATTGCCCGAAGCATCATATTTAGTAACAACAACATCAGTATTAGTTACTCCGGCAGATGTCAATGTGGGAAGAGATCCAAAAGTGATGACACCCATAAACTCCCCTGTAACATACACATTGTTCAACGGATCGGTGGCGCAGTCAAAAAAATCATGCAATGTTGTAGCACCTCCTGGGCCTACGGCCCCCTTAGCCCAAAGCCAGTTGTTCACGGCAACTATGGATCTGCTTCCTGCCGGAGCAGTAACAGTGGGTGCATAAGCAGTTCCGCCAACAATTACTGAAGTACATTCCCCGTCCAGAACATCGGTAACGGTGGCGGTAGCAGGAACATCATAGGTTAACCAAAAATAATTGATGCCTGGAGCTAAACTTTGAGTTCCAGTGATAGTGAACGCCCCGCTTGGAGATGCCAACGTGCCAAAAAGACTGGTGGTTGCAAACAAGGGTGAAGCGCCCGTGTACCAAAGACTTGCAGTGGTAATGTCGGTGGCTGGTGCGGTGCTTCCGGTTGTATTTAAAGAAAAAGAAGTTGCATTGAATGGCGTACAGTTTCCCGACATAACGATCGGAATAGCAATGATCTCATTGTAGTTTGTTCCGCGTAAAACATTCGAGGTATTATTTTGTGTAACACTGCTGCCGGAATAAGCAAAAGGGATGGCAGTAACTGTAAGCGCTGCAGAAGAGGAAGTTACCGGGCAAGCTGCGGCATTGGTTATTACGCAAGTATATAGATAGCCGGTCATGCCTGTAGTTACTCCGGTAAGCGTTAAGGTTGCCGTGGTGGCTCCGTTGTAAATTCCTCCATCGGTAATAGATACTCCGTTTTCCTTCCATTGATAAGTTAATCCGCTACCTGCAGCGGTAACGCTAAAAGCAGTAGTATAGGCATCACATGTTGCCTGAGCAACGGGTTGAGCTGTGATGGCCGGTTGAGCTTTTAACGTTTGTGTTCCGCTTGCAGAAGCTGTACCAAGGAAGGTGGTTATATTAAGTAAAACAGACATGTCTGTAGCTACTGATGCATTCACTGCAATGGTGCTTCCTTCAATAGCGGAGGCAGCAACATCCATCGTTATCCAAAAATATCGGGTTGTATTGTAAGCAATTAACGCCAGATTGGTATATGAAAAATATTGCGTACCCGGACCGGCAGGACTAGTATTTGTTCCTCCCGGCACTCCTGGGCATAATGTAGCCGTGCTTAAATTATTTACGGTGTTAACCCAAAGTTTAAAATTATTTATATCAATGGCAAGGTAAGTTCCGGTAGTTGTATAATTAAATCCCCGAAAAAATGCATTACCGGGAGTACCACCCGATGTTGTTATACTGAAAGCATGAATAGGAACCTTTGTAGAACCCGCACAAATATCAGCCGCAGCTACAATAGTTGTTGTTGCTATCGTTGCAGTATTTGGTTGAGCAAATGCCTGTTGCCAAAAACAAAATTGGCAGAGGAGGAGGAGCCCCACCCCAGTGAGCTTCGCTCGCAACCTACGGTTGTCCAAAGGGGAGGAGATTGAGCGTAGAGCAAGGGTAAAGATTTTGTTTTTCATGATGTGTAGTTATTATTTAGCCCCTCCTAAATCCTCCCCGTTAGGGAGGACTTGTATTACTTGCTCCCTCCCCAATGGGGAGGGTTGGGGTGGGGCTTTTAATTCGTTATTACCGTCCATCCTTTTGCAATTAAATTATTCTTAGCTGTTATCCCTGCCCCTGTGGGAGCAGCATTTCCACCGCCAAAATTGGCAAAGCCATTAGGCAAGCCATTGTCATCTAAACCAATCATATTAAAGTTTACGTTACTTGCAGTCATATCATTATTAAAAAGAACAAGCGAAGTGAGCTTGCTGTAAGAAGCAGGCTGCATATTGAAATTTGTTATATGATTATTTGGAGTCTGAATGCCCGATGCCTGCACCGCAGCCGGGATAGTAACTATGCCCATGAGTTTGCAGTTATCAAATTGCAAAATACCCATGAGGGCGAAAGCACCGGCAGTAACGGGAGTTATTGTTATGGTGTAAATGCCCGATGCATCGGCACCGGGTATGTTATAATCGTGCGGATAGCTTGCAAGAATTCCGTTTGCTAAAGTGCCAATAGTTTCATTGCCATCGCCAAAAGCAATTTTGAATTGCTCGGTGCCTGTTGCCAAAGCATTGCCCGCTATTTTGAGGATGATTGCCTGCAGAATGGTTTGATCGGTGGTCAGTGTGATGAGGGCCAGTGCAGGCGGAGGAGTTGGAACAGTGCCTCCTGAATCGGGCAGCAGGTATTGGTTATACTTTGCAAGGTTATTGTGAAAAATAATTTTTCCGGCAGAGCATACTTTTAATGTTTCTATCCAGCAGGCATTGAGTATAATAATACGATCCTGCGTGAGCACGGGCCGCCCCGATTTGAATGCTTCCTGATCGTTATCTGCCGTGCGTAGCGCATCGCGCAGGGTGCCTATTTCATCAATCATCGGCATGGTGTAATTTTTGGCGATGAGCTTTACTTTGTATTTTTTCGCCACGCGGTAAAAGTTTTCCATAAAGCCAATCATCTTTGCCTGGTTCTGGCGGGCTCCTTCATAATCATCGTATCCGAATTCGTTCTGCACCGCAAAGTTGTCCGGAAAAGTTTTTTCAATAAAAAACTTTGCGCCCTGAAATTTGTGCCGGCAGAGTTCCATCTTTTCCTCCACTGTGGCGCTGAGCTGCATGAGTTCATCTTCCACGGTTTCATCGCTGGGCAGGGCATCGGCATTTGTTATTTTTGTGAGCCAGTTT
>JACRAL010000023.1 GCA_016213435.1 Bacteroidota bacterium | reverse complement strand
TACAAAAGGTTTATTGAGAATTTTTCAAAGAGGACATATAGATGTCCAGTCAAGCGGCATTTTACATGTGAACTTGACCCTGATATGGTAGCAAAATTACAGTATATATAAAAATCAACCAATATTTAGATAAGAGCCATCCTTTTTTATAATTTACGGACGGGCTATAAGCGTTGCTACAACCTGCCAACTGTCGTTCGCAATCCGGCTTACAGTTGCCATGTCCTTCAGGACGTGGCTAATATTGTTTACAAAAACAACATGGAGGGCTTTAGCCCTTAAAGACTTCAAATCCATATTTTTCAATAAATTCATCATATTCCAGACTGAATGTTTTTTTCTTATGGTGTGTTTCCTGTTCCCTGATATATTTTCTAACTGATTCAATTTGTGAATGTCCTATGGATACTGCGAAATATTCATCCTGCCAATTGAATTTTGTTTTTATTAATTTATTTTTGTTTATCCAGAAAGAAGATTCTCCTTTCAAAAGATTCATTACCGTGGCAATGTTTTGTTCGGCTGATAGCGATACAAGGCAATGAACATGTTCTGTATATCCATTTATATGATCAAGATGTATTCCTTTAACTGCTGCATTTTCGCGGATATGCTGAAAAATATTTTGCCTGATTTCATTGTTTAAATATGGCTGCCGGTCTTTGGTTGCCCAAACTGTATGAATCCAGATTTTGATGTATGGCATTTTTTTATATTTTGCAAAAGGGCTAAAGCCCTCCAATAATTAATTATTTACTTTTAAATCCATGCCCTGAAGGACATGGCAACTGAATTTTTACGGACACGCCACCGCAGTAGTTACCAAACCACCGCCATTTGCTACTGTTACCCTGTAGCAACTGCCATCAGGCGAATGTAAAATAATGCCAGTCCCAATTGTTTCAACATTTACATCTCCATTTGCAATTTGCAACTTTGTACCCGGGCTTGTCGTTCCTATGCCGACATTGCCGGAAGTATCAATAACCATTGCAGGGCTGCTGTTTTTTGTATGAAACCCTATGCCTCCCTTTATAGCATATAGGGCAAGATTATCGCCAATATTATTATCAAAATAATTTACACGTGCTTCAAGGAGTCCATAATAAATACTATCATTCAGAAAAGCAACTTGTGGAGTTCCGGTTCCATTTGATTCTAATGTTAGACCGGCGCTAGAATTATTATTTCGTACATGAAGTTGAGAAATGGGACTCGTCGTACCGATGCCGACGTTGCCAGCAGAAGTAATCCTCATTCTTTCAAAAAATCCTGTCATCGTTCTGGTTGTAAAAATTAAATTACCCGAATAATCTCCTGATGTAGTATTTTCTTTTCCACCCCTAATATCACTCCATGAAGTTTCAACAGTCTCGTTATACTTCCCGCCAAAACCTATTGAGCCACCTACATCTGTTCCTAAAGCCTGCGTACTATACACATTTATATCCCCAATAGAACCTCTGACGTCTAAATTAGAAGCAGGGCTCATCGTTCCGATGCCGACGTTGCCGTTATTCTTTATAGTCATCTTTGCTCCCCATATGCTATTGTAATATGTGTTGAAATTATGGTCGTTCTGAGCGTCGTATAAAATATCATTGCTGGCATTTGAAGTCAGATAGGAATTGGCCGTTGAACCTTTTATGAAATAATCAGAAGCAGCGGCTGTTCCATTAACATCAAGTTTATAACCCGGACTTGTCATTCCAATCCCCACATTCCCGATCAACCTGTAAATATCGGAATCCGAAACAGTCCAGTTGGAACCGGTGCCGGGATTTAAAACTACACCATTTACACGCACTTCTTGTGCATTCATGGTTCCGGCAACATCAAGTTTATAACCAGGACTTACTGTTCCAATGCCGACGTTGCCGTTGTTCATTATTCTTAACCATTCTCCACCACCTACATTTCCAAAAGTCAAATTATTTGTATCGGCTTTTATATATGGCACATCTGTATTTATACTATGACCAAGTCTAATACTGGGGTTTGTGCCGCGAATTTCAAGATTAGATACAGGGCTCGTCGTCCCGATGCCGACATTCCCCGCATTATAAAAAAGATTACTTCCATTCTTTTTCCATATCATGGTATCTTGTTCTGTAAAACTTGTTAAGTAACCTGCTGTTGCATGATTACCCCAGCCATAAGATGTATTCCAGTTTGAAATATTTGTACTGGTTATGCTATATGCTGCATGAGAAGTACTCATTGCATCAGTGATTCCATATCCTGCAAGGGTTGTTGGTTTTCCTGTAAGGCTTGTCCAGGTGCCGTCAAACAGGCTTGGAATATTTAAAAGGTCAGTGTAGCTTCCACTGGTTGCAACCGTTGCAAATGTTGGCTTGCCTGTGAGGTCTCCCCAAGTTCCGTTGAACAATGTGGGCAGGTTGGTAAGCTCGTTATAATTTCCGCTAAAGCCATCGCCGGACTTTTCAGCATACAAAGAGTATGGCACTGAAATAAGTTGCGATGTTCCCATAAGCTGATAGTTTGTACCGCCTGTCTCATCGGCTTCTACTTTTACAAAATGCAGCGCTACGCTCCAGCTAATTGCTGCAAAACTGCCGCTAACAAGCGTGCCTCCTCCAATCTGAATGTTAAATATTCCAAACTGGTTTGTGGTAACGGCATGGGTTTCGCTGTATTCTGCCGTACCCGTTGGCGAACCGCTGAGAATGCTAATCCGCACAGAAATATTCTGGTTTGCGATAAGCTGTCCGCCTGTATTGCGGGCCACAGCCTGGTAGTTGATAAGTTGGGGCGATTGGGAAAAGGCGGCAGCAGGCAGTAGCAGCAGGAAGTAAGTTAAAAGAAAAAAGGTGAAAGCTAAAAACGACTGGCGACTGATGGTTCGGCAATGCTCACCACAGGTGACTGATGGCTGATTTTTTGGTTTCATATTACTAATTTTAAAGGTTACTATTTAATTATTCCTCACATCGCAATTTTTGAAAACGGGTCGCACCATTGGCTAAGGCCGTCTTTTGCAATATATGCAGCCCTGAACCAGTATTTTGTTCCGGGTTTCAAACCCTTTGCGGTAAAGGTGGTTTGAGAACTGTAACCTGCTACAACCCATTTTTCGTCGGCAAGGGGGTCAGGGCAGAGTTCCCACACCCATGCTGCTGCGCCTTTTACAGCTTTATGTTTAAGAATCATTTCTCCCTCGTGTTTGCCGTTGACAACGGTAAAATCGGGATGCAATGCCGGCGCAGGCTGTTTTGAAGTTCCGTAACCGCTGCCGAGTATGATAGCTTCGTTGCCATTAGCAATGCGTTCAACATAAAGCCCCTGTTTGTGCAAAAGGTCTTCGAGGGCTTTACGCGCCTGGTGCATATCCGCGGTTTGCTGCTTGCCGCCGCCCTGCGCTGCATTGTATTTTGTTTCGAGAGCGCCGGCTGCTGCTGTAATTTGCGCCGGCGGCACATCGGGAGTAGGAAAATTAGTATTTCCCGTCATTTTGGTTACTACATTCCGTGCAAATTCAATAAGCGACGGAACAGCGATACGCAAAAAATTGATAATCACTTTTACTTTTCTCATATACATTAATTTTTAGGGTTTATATTCTTGTTTGATGTTTCTGGGTTCTGGGTTCTGGGTTCTGGGTTCTGGGTTCTGGGTTCTGGGTTCTGGGTTCTGGGTTCTGGGTTCTGGGTTCTGGGTTCTGGGTTCTGGGTTCTGGGTTCTGGGTTGATGTTTGAGGTATGAGGTTCGATGTCGTTCAACATTAGACTGATGTCGGCAAACATTGGTCTTATGTCGGGCAACATTGGCTTAATGTCAGTTAACATTGATCTGATGTCAGCCAGCATTGGTTTAATGTTGGTAAACATTGGTCTGATGCCGGTCAACTTTGGTTCTATGTCGGTCAACATTGGCCTGATGCCGGTAAACATTGATTCAATGCCGGTCAGCTTTAGCCTGATGTATGTTACCATCGTCATGATGCGACGAAACATTGCAGCGATGTATGCTGAAATAAGATGCGGAGTAGTAAAGCAGGCTTTTAAAAAAATTGATTGTTTAGGGTTTTCTGTGTGTGTGTGTGTGTGTGTACAACCATGCGCCTTTCGGCAGGTGATACAGTGAGCCAGTCGAATTGCTCAAGGTGGCAGGTTTGCTGAGGTGTATGATTGTTTGATGTTTCGAGTTTCATGTTTCTTGTTCGTTATTCAAATGTTCGATGGTTCGTTTGTTTAAAAGCAGTGGTATGTTTGAGGAAAAAGACATAATTTTGAATTACGAATTACGAATTATAAATGTTCAGATTATTAATGCAAATATACATATAAAAAATAGAGGTGAGATCTTATTTTGAGGTGCTGGGAAAAGAGTTATCAACATTGCCTGATGCAAAAGAGTTTAGATAAACGTAAATTTTGTTTTAATTTTATTGGCTCTTATCTAAATATTGGTTGATTTTTATATATACTGTAATTTTGCTACCATATCAGGGTCAAGTTCACATGTAAAATGCCGCTTGACTGGACATCTATATGTCCTCTTTGAAAAATTCTCAATAAACCTTTTGT
>JACRAL010000019.1 GCA_016213435.1 Bacteroidota bacterium | reverse complement strand
GCCAGCATAGCCCTTAGGTTTACATCGGCTAATTCTTATTAATTTACTGAAGGCAGAGAAGGAGACCTATCAGCATAGCTAAGCTTACGACTTATTTTCTGAATGAGTTCCTTCCCCGCCTCTCAGAGTTAACAGAACCAGATAGAATTGTAGGCTATCATGCCTGTTAAGGGTATTAGTTATTAACTCTAAACACTAAGTTATGAAAAGCTATCTATTCATTGGCATTGACATTTCAAAAGCCACGCTGGATGTAAGCATTTTTACTTCTTCTGCCATTACTGACATTCATTACCAGCAATTTTCCAACAGTACAAAAGGCTTTCTTCAATTATTGAAGTGGCTAAAACAAAAATGTGAAGGCATATCTATAGAAGACTGGCGTGCCTGTATGGAAAACACCGGGATGTATAGTTTGGAACTGAACTGCTTTTTGCAGGAGAAAGGTATTTGGCAATCGCTGGAGAATGCCTTACAGATCAAACGAAGCATGGGAGTAGTGCGGGGCAAAACTGATAAAGCGGATTGCCAGGTTATTGCCCGGTACGCTTATCGTTTCTTCGACAAACTAAAACAGTATGTACTTCCTTCTGTGACTTTGCTGAGATTGAAAGCATTGTTTTCTCAAAGAGAAAGGCTGGTCAGCATGCACAGCCAACTGCTGGTAGGCAACCAAAGCATGAAAGGCTATCCTAAAGAGCTGGTGAAGGATATACAAAAGCAAAATGAAGGGTTGCTTAAAAGCCTTGCATTGCAAATCAAGGTTGCAGACAAGTCGATCATGGAATGTTTACAGGCCGATGATGAATTGCAACGTAAGTCAAAACTCATTCAGTCAGTTCCTGGTATTGGTCAGCAAACGGCAGCCTATTTACTGATTGTGAGCCGGGGCATGGAAAGTTTTGCTACCGCCCGGGAGTTTGCCTGCTATAGCGGTTGTGCCCCTTTTGAGCATACATCAGGCAGCAGTATTCGTGGTAAAACCAAAGTACATTTTCTGGCTAACCGGAAAATGAAGATGTTGCTGCACATGGCCGCCATTAATGCGATAACCTTCAACGACGAATTAAAAGCCTATTATCAACGTAAGATAGCAGAAGGCAAAAAACCAATGAGTGTACTAAATGCGGTCCGTTTCAAACTGATTTGCCGGATCTTTTCGGTAGTAAAAAGAAATGAAGAATTTAAAAAAGAGTATCAAAGAAAAGCAGCTTGAAAATTTGATTTAACCATAGAATTCAG
>JACRAL010000018.1 GCA_016213435.1 Bacteroidota bacterium | reverse complement strand
TGCACTCACAAATAAAATTGCAATCAATCTGTTAAACCAAGAAATAGAATCCAAACTCTCAATGACCCATAAAAAACTAAGAGCCAACTACGATACTGCATACTTGAAAACACTATTAAATTATAATGCGTAAAACCTGGTATTTATTCTTCAAGAGGTTATAAAGTCATTTAGTTCATCAAACATCCCTTTGTTAGACCGACATTGAGAATGTATTAAGCCGCATGGCCATATATAATCGCAACAAAGAACGTATGGCGCTGGAAGACATATTGCTTTGCTTCAACTTACAAAAGATGCAATAGCCACGGGCAGCACAGTCCTCTATCCAACTGAAACATTACAGTAAAGCATAGCAACGGTACTCATTACTTAGCCCCTTTCAATTCTTCATTAAGTTTCTTGTATTTTTCGCTATCCCCTTGTCCTGTTCGCGCATACAACTGACGAAGGGTGCGCATGGTGTCTTTATCAGAAGAGTCCAAAGCATGGGCTTTCTCTAATATTGGTATTGCTTTTTGAAACATTGTATCCGCTTTATCTTCTTCAATTTTTACTTTTTTAGGATCCTTTATATTGTCAGATTGTTTTAAAATATCTCCTCCCAAATTGCTGTAAAAAACACCTTGAGTATAGAGTCCTAAAAAATAGTCTGCTTTTATCTCTATGGCTTTATTAAATTCACCTTCAGCTTTTTTTAAAAGCTCATTGTAATCTGCTGGTTTTGGCAAATCTTTATTTGCAGCATCTTTTGGGAATGCTATTTTATTATACGTTTGTCCAAGCACCAAATGCAATTCGTGGTTGTTTGGATTTTTTGCCAAAGCCTGATTGATACTTAAAATTGCTTCTTTATATTTTCCAGCTTTGAGATAGAAATTTATTTTTTCAATAATCAATAAATAGCTCTCAGGCATAGCGGCAAGGGCTTGAAGAATAATTCTTTTAACAGATGCAGTATCCCCTGCATCGTAGTACATCTGTATCATCGATAAATACGATGTTTCAGGTTTGTATTTTATCTCGAGAAGTTTGGCATAAAATTGTTCTGCTTTTTTAAAGTCTTTCATTTTTAGAGCAGAAATTGCCAAATTGTTCAATGCTACAGTATCTGTTACATTACTTCTCAAATTTACGTCATATGATTTTTCATAATAAGTTATGGCATCTATATAGTTTTTGTTAATAAGATATGAATATGCTTTTTCACTATAAATACTTGCTATTACTCTGATTTTTGTGTTTGCTTCATTGGTATATATTTTCTTATCGTCTAAAGATATTTCCTTTTGAAATGATCTTAATGCTTCATCTACCTCCGCTACAGAAACAACCTGATAAGCAGCTGCAATCCTTTTATTTATATCTTTCTCTGAGATTTTGCTCATTTCATTTTTTAAGCCGTTATCAAACAATGCCATATAAACCAGACCCCGATAAAACCATGTTTTATATTTATCCATCGTAGTCGGGTTTTTTGCTGCGCTGTCAATCCTCGCTTTTGCAAGCGGCAAGGATTTCAATTCATTATATTTAATATAATCATCGTAATAACTAATCGCACTGTTAAGATTCAGCGTTTGAGAATGGACCACTACAGAAAATAAACTGAAAACACATACAATAAAGGTTTGATAAAGTATAAAAGAATATTTCTTTTCCATAAGTAATTGTTTGAAATGCAGTGAATGTATCTCTATTATTATTTACCCCCGACAAAAATATCGGGGGTATTGAATTAAGTTAAATTACTCCACAGGGCTTTGATCGTTAGGTTCAGGTTGAATAGTTGAATCCGGCTGATCTGGATTTACAGGAGCTTCTTCTGTTGTTTCACCATTTTCGTCCTTTGCCTCCACATCCACTTTTGCCACTGCGGCAATTTCATCGCCTTCACTGAGATTGATCACACGTACTCCTTGCGTTGCTCTTCCCATCTCACGAAGACCGGAAACCGGCATGCGTATGGTAATTCCGGCTGTGGTGATGATCATCAGATCATCTTTATCCGTCACATCGCGAATGGCTATGAGCTTTCCTGTTTTCTCAGTCACCTTGATGGTACGCACTCCTTTTCCTCCCCTGTTTGTAATCCTATATTCATCTATGGGAGTACGTTTGCCATATCCTTTTTCTGAAACAACCAGTACGGTTTGATCCGGACTATTCACGCATATCATTCCGATTGCTTCATCGTCTTTTATTTCATCGTCTAAACGTATTCCCCGCACTCCTCCGGCTGTTCTTCCCATAGTCCGAACCTTTGCTTCCGGAAAACGACAGGCTTTACCTGATTTCAAAGCGATCATGATCTCTGATTTTCCGTCCGTAAGCTTAACTTCTATCAATTCGTCCTTTGCTTCTTCATCAATGGATATGGCATGAATTCCATTTGCACGCGGACGCGAATATGCTTCCAGCGTGGTCTTCTTGATCGTCCCCTGCTTGGTGCACATCACCACAAAATGATTTTTCAGGTAATCTTCGTCTGTGAGATTCTTCACATTGATAAATGCTTTCACTTTATCATCTGCAGGGATCTGTATCAGATTCTGAATCGCCCTTCCTTTGGATGCTTTCACTCCTTCTGGAATTTCATACGCGCGCATCCAGAAACATCTGCCTTTCTGCGTGAAGAACAGCAAATAATTATGTGTGCTGGCAACAAACATATGTTCCAGAAAATCTTCATCGCGTGTAGCACTTCCTTTTGATCCTGTCCCTCCCCTTTTCTGTGTGCGGTATTCATTCAGATTGGTACGCTTGATATAACCCATGTGTGAAATGGTGATAACCACCTTTTCATTTGGAATCAGGGACTCCATGTTCATTTCATCAGCAGCATATACCACTTCCGTTCTGCGCTCGTCACCATATTTTTCTTTTACTTCGAGTAATTCGTTTTTTATGATCTCATAACGAAGAATTTCATCGCCCAAAACATCTTTTAAAAATGCGATCATCTTCATCAGGTCGTCATACTCCGCTCTGATTTTATCACGCTCAAGACCGGTAAGAACACGCAAACGAAGTTCAAGAATTGCCTTTGCCTGCTCCTCACTGAATTTGAATCTGTCTATTAATCCTGTTTTTGCTTCATCCGGAGTTTTGGATGCACGAATAAGTTTAATGACTTCATCTAAGTGATCTATTGCAATGAGATATCCTTCCAGTATGTGTGCGCGCTTTTCTGCTTCAGCTAATTCAAATTTTGTTCTGCGAACAACTACTTCGTGTCTAAAATCAACAAAACTGGCTATGAGATGCTTAAGGTTGAGAAGCTGAGGTCTTCCATTAATCAGCGCAACATTGTTCACGCTGAAACTTGTCTGAAGTTCGGTGTGTTTGAAAAGATTGTTCACCACCACTTTCGCAATGGCATCTTTCTTCAATTCATACACAATGCGCATTCCGTCTCTGTCCGATTCATCGCGTATATCGGAAATACCTTCTATTTTTTTATCCGATATATAATTTGCTGTATCCCCGATCAGTTTTGCTTTATTAATAAGATAAGGAATTTCAGAAACAATAATTCTTTCTCTTCCTTTATGTTCTTCGATGTCATACTTCGCACGCATGACAATGCGTCCTCTTCCTGTCTCAAATGATTCTTTTACACCTTCATATCCATAGATAATTCCTGCTGTCGGAAAATCTGGCGCTTTCACATATTGCATCAAACCGGCAACATCAATATCTCTATTGTCAATATATGCGATCGTTGCGTCAACAATTTCAGAAAGATTATGAGGAGGCATATTAGTTGCCATTCCGACTGCAATACCGGAAGAACCGTTTACAAGAAGATTGGGAATTCTCGTTGGCAGAACCGTGGGTTCAGTAAGCGAATCATCAAAGTTCGGGCGGAAGTCAACCGTATCTTTTTCAATATCAGCAAGCATTTCCTCTGCGATCTTTTTCATGCGAGCTTCCGTATAACGCATCGCAGCCGGTGGATCGCCATCCACAGAACCATAGTTTCCTTGTCCGTCAACCAGAGGATAACGCAAAGACCAAGGTTGAGCCATACGGACCATTGTGTCATATACTGAAGAATCGCCATGAGGATGGTATTTTCCAAGGACCTCTCCCACGATCCTCGCACTTTTTTTATAGGGACGGTTGGAAAACACTCCAAGATCCTGCATGCCGTACAACACCCTGCGGTGAACGGGCTTGAGTCCGTCACGCACATCGGGCAGCGCGCGCGATACGATCACCGACATTGAATAATCAATGTAGGCGGCTTTCATTTCATCTTCTATGTTTACCTGAATAATTTTGTCTTCGCTCATATTGATTTTTCTCTATGAAAAGTTAATAAAATTGTGGTCGAAAATACCTTTTTTAATTCAAGCTTAAAGATACACCTATCCATTTAATTATGAACATTTTTACGTTGAAAAATACACTTGTTTTTTTATGCTGAAGTTTCAAAGCGAAACATACATTTGGTGCGTCTGTCTGACAATGGTGGTATTATGGAAATGATTGTTGTCATGTATGCAACATATTTTTGGATATACGCGTTATAAGGAATGCAACCAATTGTGAGATAAAAACATCAATAACTCAAAATCTATGGAAGCAAAATTCTCACAGCGTGTAAAAGATGTCCTGAGTTTTAGCAGAGAGGAAGCTCTTCGATTAGGTCATTCCTACATCGGACCCGAACATCTTTTACTTGGAATGATACGTGAGGGAACCGGCATGGCAATTAAAATTCTTAAAGGATTGGAAGTAAATCTTTCCGAGTTAAGAAAGGAATTGGAAATATCCATTGTCACTCCAGGAAAAAAAAGCACGTTCAAGTTGCAGAATGTACAATTGGTGAAACAGGCGGAGCGTGCCATTAAATTCACTCATCTTGAAGCACGGGAATTAAAAAGCACTGTCATCGGCACAGAGCATCTTCTTCTTGCAATATTAAAGGACAACGATAGTTTAGCTACCAAATCGCTTCACAAGTTTAACATAGATTATGAATCAGTAAAAGAAAAATTAGAAACCATGAACCCAGACTCCCATTTATTTAACCCAAAAGCAGAATTCCCAACTCAGTCAGAAGATGACGATGATGAAACCACCTACGGAAACAATCCTAAGAAAAGCGGTGGAGCAGAATCACGATCTAAAACTCCTGTGCTGGATAATTTCGGCAGAGACCTCACGAAAGCTGCTGATGAAGGAAGACTGGATCCCATTGTCGGGCGCGAAAAAGAAATTGAGCGCGTGTCGCAAATTCTCAGTCGCAGAAAAAAGAATAATCCAATACTTATAGGTGAACCGGGAGTTGGAAAATCCGCTATTGTGGAAGGACTTGCGTTGCGCATTACTCAGCGTAAAGTTTCTCGGGTTCTTTTTAATAAACGAGTTGTAATGCTCGACCTTGCATCACTGGTAGCGGGGACCAAATACAGGGGACAGTTCGAAGAACGCGTTAAAGCGGTGATGAACGAACTGGAAAAATCTCCCGATGTAATTCTTTTCATTGACGAGATTCATACTATTATCGGAGCAGGCGGGGCATCCGGGTCGCTGGATGCTTCCAATATGTTCAAACCTGCGCTCGCACGCGGAGAAATTCAATGCATTGGAGCTACTACATTGGATGAGTACCGGCAGTACATTGAAAAAGACGGAGCGCTTGACAGGCGTTTCCAACGCGTGATGGTGGACCCTACTTCGGTGGATGAAACTGTTCAGATTCTTCACAACATTAAATCTAAATACGAGGATCACCATAACGTAACTTACACAGATGATGCAATCAAAGCATGTGTAAATCTTACTGTGCGCTATATGTCCGACAGGCATCTTCCTGACAAAGCAATCGATGCACTGGATGAATCCGGTTCTAGGATTCACATCACGAATATCGTTGTTCCGAAAACCATTTTGGAGATAGAGAAGAAGATGGAGGATATAAAGGAAGAGAAAAACAAAGTGGTGAAAAGCCAGAAATTTGAAGAAGCTGCACGTCTTCGCGATATTGAGCGCCAGCTTTTAGAACAACTGGATGTGGCTAAAAAAGCATGGGACGAAGAAACAAAAAACAACAAGCAAGTTGTTACGGAAGAAAATGTAGCAGAAGTAGTTGCCATGATGACCGGAGTTCCTGTTCAGCGCATTGCACAAACTGAAAGCACGCGTCTTGTAAATATGAATGAAGCCTTGCAGGGAAAAGTAATTGGACAGGCAGATGCTATCAAGAAAGTGGTAAAAGCCATTCAGCGGAATCGTGCCGGATTGAAAGATCCAAACAAACCGATCGGTTCATTTATTTTTCTGGGACCTACCGGAGTTGGTAAAACTCAACTGGCAAAAGAACTTTCAAAATATTTATTTGATGCAGACGATGCAATGATCCGCATAGACATGAGCGAATACATGGAGAAGTTTGCTGTATCTCGTTTGATTGGAGCGCCTCCGGGCTATATCGGTTACGAAGAAGGCGGACAACTCACTGAAAAAGTAAGGCGCAAACCCTACTCTATCGTTCTGTTGGATGAGATTGAAAAAGCGCATCCGGATGTGTTCAATCTTTTGTTGCAGGTTTTGGATGACGGGCAGCTCACCGATTCGCTTGGAAGAAAAGTTGATTTCAAAAATTCCATCATTATTATGACCTCCAATATTGGCACTCGACAACTGAAAGATTTTGGTCAGGGAGTTGGATTTGCAACAGCCGCCCGTTCTTCCGGGACCGATGAACACACCAAGGGTGTTATTGAAAACTCATTGAAGAAGACTTTTGCTCCTGAGTTTCTGAACAGGATAGATGATGTGGTTGTATTTAACTCTCTCACAAAGGAAGATATTCACCTAATCATTGACATTGAACTTGAGAAACTATACAAGCGTGTGAACGCGCTTAACTTTACCATTAAAGTTACTGAAGCAGCAAAAGATTTCATCGTTGACAAAGGTTTCGACTCTCAATATGGCGCACGACCGCTGAAACGCGCCATTCAGAAATACATTGAAGACCCGCTTGCCGAAGAAATTGTTAAAGCAGGCGCTGCCGAAGGCGATACCATTGAGATCGGCTATGAGAAAGGAGCTGAAGAAGCTACCATCAAAGTGGTGAAGCCGAAAGACCCCGCTGCTAAAGACGGAGCAGGGAAAAAGACGAAAAAGAAAGAGGAGTAATCAACCCCGCAGTTCACGGACAGACAAAAAAGAAAACAAAAAGCTCCGCTTCGCATTTTTGAAAATTTCTTTTTCCGACACTGTTTGGCACATTTTCCTTTGCCCCAACCACAAAAACCAATCACAGGGGCAAAGTCAAAAGAGCCAAACCATCCTGCACACAAAACAAATTACGGAATCGGAGCAAATAAAGGTTTATTGTTCTTTATTCCTTCAATAATTTCTTTCATGAGTTTTTCCTTATCGTTTTTTATTCTATCTACAAATGCTTTGGGCGCAACTGTATCCTTGTCATAAGTAGCACCCCATTTTATAATCTCAAGCAAAACGGGAAGCAGTTCAATTCCCTTATCAGTAACAGAATAAATAAATCGGGATTTTTTTTCTTTATCTTTTTTTTTCTTGATTACTCCTGCATTTTCAAGAACAGATAAGCGGTCAGCAAGAATATTAGTTGCCATTTTCTCGTCCGAGTTGGCAAACTCGCCATAAGTTCGTTTTCCAATAAATATCATATCCCTCAAAATAAGGAGCGACCACTTATCCCCGAATATATCCAACGAAAAACTTATCGGGCAGTCCGACCTCCTGCAATTCTTAGGCATAAATTTTTTTTAACTAATCCCTTGCAATTTGAAAGTATTATTTATATTTGCACTTGCAAATTGCAAGCAAATATAAACATTCATTTCAATTCAAAACTAATTTTTATGAGCAAACTACAAGCAAGAAACGAAATGGTGATTAATGCACCGATAAGTAAAATTTGGGCAGTCATTACAGACATCAATGTATTGCACAAAATAAATCCAGGTGTTATCAAAGCTGTAATAATTGCGCTGTCTGCTTTAGTTGCAATAATTCTTTTTTCCTGCAAAAAAAAGAAACTGAATGAAAATTTATATGAAGAAGCCAAAGCATCAGGATTGGTATTATATCAAAACAAAGATTCCATTCTTAGTCCCGCAGGTTCAAGCCCGCATGGTCCGTTTAAATTAAAATTCAATTCAACCGCTGCTTCACAGTTCGGAAGTGATGGAAAATTTCCTGTTGGCGGTGCATTCACAAACGGTTCTCTCATTGTTAAAGAAGTTTATTCAGGCGGACAACTTTCCTTATATGCTGTTATGAAAAAAGATGATTCAAAGTTTTCTGCAGATGGTTGGCTGTGGGCAGAATACGAACCTGATGGAAAGACGACATACAGTGTTGGGGAAAAAGGAAAATCCTGTACCTCATGCCACGCAACCAATCCTAATCGCGACTTAATAAAAAGTTTTGACCTGTATTAAACCTAAATCTCAGTAACAGAATTTTAAACTATGGAAACACAACCGATGTCAAAAGCAAGAAAAATTACCGGATGGATATTAGTAGGACTCTTATCCGCATTTATTATTATGACAGGAGTAATAAAATTAATCTCACATGAGGATTCCGAACCGGCTCAGAATTTTATTAAGTGGGGTTTGGAAGGCAAACTAATGTTAATAGGAATAGCAGAACTAATTTCCATTATTCTTTTTTTGATTCCAAAAACATCATCGTTGGGAGTTCTGCTGCTGTCAGGTTATTTTGGCGGTGCCATCGCCACCCATCTTGAGCACGGAATAAGTTTTATTTTTCCGGCAATAATATTACTGCTTATTTGGATTGCTAACTATTTGCGTAATCCCGAAATGCTGGCATCTTTTCGGAAAAAATAATATTTTAATAGATGATGTACAATAACGAAATAGGGCTTATTGAAACAAATCACGAACAGTTGAGGGGCATGGCAAATAGTATAACCGTTGAGCGAAGAATGAAATCCATTAAAAAGAAAATGGCTACCGCAGCCCGAGACGGCAACTTGCGGAGCGTTAGTGGGCTATAATATTATAACTAAAAAGCGCAGAACACCTACATGACACTTGATTATCTCGACAAAGTAAATGGCTACGGTGACTGTATAGTGCGCCTGTTTGACTTTGACAGCCTGCAAGCGGAGAAATTTCGGCAGGCAATTCAGCACACAATTATTCAAAATAAGAAACAACTTGACCTTGCAACGCTGAACTTTGTTGAAGGAATTAATTGTACTTTAACTTTGCGTATTTCCGACAATGACATTGGTATTATATCGGCTGACAACAAAATGTTTTTTTGTGATTTGAGCATTGGCACTTATTCTCAAATGACCATTTTATTAGAACCATTTTGTAATAAGAAAAGCCGCGGACACCAATGGCTGTATGACATTGATACGCTCGTTGATCTTCTGTTTTCTCCAACCGGAACTTGGCAATAACTGCTCTATCCCTGTTATAACCCGGTATAATTAAACGGAGTGATCTTTTTCAATTTCTCTTTTACTTGCGTATCTACTTTAAGAGAATCAATAAAGGATGAGATTTCCTTTTTACCAAATTTGGAATTGGTGCGGCTTAGTTCTTTTAATGCTTCGTAAGGATTTTTGTATCCTTCTCTGCGCAATATGGTTTGTATGGCTTCTGCCACCACTGCCCAGTTATTTTCAAGGTCGTTGTCAATTGCGTCTTTATTAATAATAAGTTTTCCAAATCCTTTGAGGATAGATTTGAAAGAAATGATCGAATGCGCAAAGGGCACTCCGATATTTCTGAGCACCGTGGAATCGGTCAGATCTCTTTGCAGGCGTGAGATTGGAAGTTTGGCAGACAAGTGTTCGAAGATTGCATTTGCCATTCCTAAGTTGCCTTCGGCATTTTCAAAATCTATCGGGTTCACTTTATGAGGCATGGCAGATGAGCCGACTTCGTTCTTCTTTATCTTTTGCTTGAAATAATTCATGGAAACATAAAGCCAGATGTCGCGCGACAGATCAATAAGAATGGTGTTGATGCGTTTCATGGCATCAAACTGGGCAGCAAGATTATCGTAATGTTCAATTTGCGTTGTATAGCGTGAGCGATGCAAGCTCAACTTCTCTTTCACAAAATGATTGGCAAACTTCGCCCAGTTAATTTCGGGGTAAGCAACATGATGCGCATTGAAATTACCGGTTGCTCCGCCAAACTTTGCAGAGAAGGGAACAACGAGCAATAATTTCTCCTGCATCTCCAATCTTTCAACAAAAACCAACATCTCTTTTCCTAAGCGTGTGGGAGAAGCCGGTTGTCCGTGTGTGCGCGCCAGCATGGAAATATCGCTCCACTCTTCGCTCATCCTTCTGAGGTCATATATTATTTTCTGAATGAGCGGAAGGTAAACATGATTCACCGCATCCTTAAAAAGCATGGGAACAGCAGTATTATTTATGTCCTGAGAGGTAAGCCCAAAGTGAATGAACTCTTTGTATTTGGAAAGCTTCAGCGAATCAAACTTTTCTTTTAAAAAATATTCAACTGCTTTTACGTCATGATTAGTTATCGCTTCTGTCTTTTTAATCTTTTCTGCATCCTTATGCGAAAAATCCATGTAAACCTTTCTCAGTTTTCCATAATTCTTCTTCCCGAAACCATGTAGCTGGGGCAATGGTATTTCGCATAAAGCGATGAAATATTCCACTTCCACAAAAAGACGGTACTTTATCAGGGCATATTCGGAAAAATAATCCGTCAGTTCTTGAGTTTGCGAGCGGTATCTTCCATCAATGGGAGAAATTGATAAC
This sequence comes from Bacteroidota bacterium, assembly GCA_016213435.1. Classification (GTDB taxonomy): domain Bacteria; phylum Bacteroidota; class Bacteroidia; order Palsa-948; family Palsa-948; genus Palsa-948. The sequence continues at coordinate 8,858 of JACRAL010000018.1, read as the reverse complement.
AGCGGGGAAAGAGTTTCACTCATAATTAAATACAAAAATGAATTCCGAAGGTACGAAAAAGACTTCATTCCAATTTGCAATATTTTTTTACTTTTGCCATCCATTGAGGAAGTAGCTCAGTTGTCCCGAACACAAAGTGTTCGAGGATCCTCGCGCCAAGAGCGCGGAGTAGAGCAAACGGAATAGAAAAAAAATAAATAAGCGGAAGTAGCTCAGTTGGTAGAGCACTACCTTGCCAAGGTAGATGTCGCGAGTTCGACTCTCGTCTTCCGCTCAACACCTCACCCGACCTCACCCCTGCCCCTCTCCCACAGGAGAGGGGAGAAAAAAGAGGGGGCTTTTATTTCCTGCAAATGCAAAAAGATCCAGACAATATTCAAAAAGAAAAAGACGTGCTTGACGGCAGTCAGTCCGGAGGGACTCCTTCGGAGGAATTGTTTGAGCATCATAAGTTTGTTGTTGATAAAGGACAAGAACCCATCCGGGTTGATAGATTCCTTGTAACGCATATTGCAAACGCTACACGCACACGCATACAATATACTATTGAAGCAGGAAACGTGTTAGCAAATGGCAAAGCAGTAAAGTCCAACTACAAAGTTAAGGGTGGTGATGTGCTCACCATTGTGCTTGCGTTTCCTCGAAAGGAAATAAATATTCTGCCGGAAAATATACCTATTGATATTGTTTATGAAGACGCTGATCTGATCGTGATAAATAAAAAAGCAGGAATGGTGGTTCATCCTGCGTATGGTAATTATACCGGAACACTTGTAAATGCGCTGTTGTATTATCTCACCCCTCCCCAACCCTCCCAAAAGGGGAAGGAGAAGCACGCGAAAATCCTCCCATTTGGGGAGGATTTAGGTGGGGTGCGGCCTGGTTTGGTTCATCGCCTTGACAAAGAAACTTCGGGACTGATGATAGTAGCCAAGAACGAACTTGCGCTTGCGCGCTTAGCAAAAGAAATGTTCGACCGGAAAATTTCAAGAAGATATCAGGCACTTGTATGGGGAGAACCAAAAGAGAAAGAAGGAACAGTGAATATTAATATCGGAAGAAGCCTGAGCGACAGAAAGAAGATGGCTGCCTTTGCCGATGCAAATCACGGCAAGATTGCTATCACACATTATAAAGTTCTTGAAAGTTTCAGATACGTTTCTCTTATTGAATGTAAACTGGAAACCGGACGCACGCACCAGATACGCGTACATATGAAATTCATTGGCAATACAATTTTCGGGGACAGAGATTATGGCGGAGATAAAGTGCTGAAGAATTCCGCAAATACAACATTCAAGCAATTTGTAGAAAAATGTTTCAGTATTTGTCACAGGCAGGCACTTCACGCAAAATATCTTTCATTCACTCATCCTACTACAAAAAAACTGATGGAGTTTGAATCCGATCTGCCTGAGGATATGAAGACGGTGATAGAGATGTGGAGGAAGCGAGACTGATGCTCACACAAACATCTTCCCCGGATTCATAATTCCCTTGGGGTCAAAAATATTCTTAATCTCTTTTTGAAGTTCAATTGCTTTTGGATGAAAGGCAATATCCATATAATTTTTTTGCACCCAGCCGATGCCATGTTCACCGGAAATAGTTCCTTTTAGTTCCTTACAGAGAGTAAATATTTCGCGGATGGCTTTTGGGATTTCATTATTCCATTTTTCGTCTGTCATCCTGAGCGAAGTCGAAAGATCTTCTTTGATAATATTCACATGCAAATTACCATCGCCTGCATGTCCGTAGCAAACAGATTTAAAACCATACTTCTCCCCTATCGCTTTCACACCCGCTAAAAGTTTTGGCAATTCCGCGCGGGGAACAACTGTATCTTCTTCTTTATAAACAGAATGAGATTTTACCGCTTCCGCAACATTTCTGCGCAAGCGCCAGAGATTTTGTTTTTGTTCTTCTGTATCTGCAAAAAGTATTTCTCCGCATTCAAACTTTTCCAATACTTCAGTGATGCGTTCAACGTCTTTCATTATTATGTCCATGTCGTTGCCGTCAACTTCAATAAGTAAACAAGCAGATAAAGCCCATCCTAAATCCTTCCCGAAGGGAAGGATTTTTACGTCTGACTCCCCTTCCCTTTGAGAAGGGGTTGGGGAATGGGCGGCTGCCCAATCAATCGCATCTCGCTCCATGAATTCCATTGCGGAAGGAGTTACTCCTGCACGGAATACTGCGGAAACCGCTTCGCACGCTTTCTCGGCAGAGAAGAAAGGAACGAGCATCACCACATTTGTTTTCGGATAAGGAAGAAGTTTGAAAACAATTTTTGTAATTACTCCAAGAGTTCCTTCACTGCCAACCATTAGTTGAGTAAGATTATATCCCGTAGAGTTTTTAAGAACATTTGCGCCTGTCCAGATAATTTCTCCTGTAGGCAAAACCATTTCAAGATTCAGAACATATTCTTTTGTTACTCCATACTTCACGGCTCTTGGTCCACCAGCAGACTCGGCAAGATTTCCTCCCAAGAAACAACTTCCGCAGCTGGATGGATCTGGAGGATAGAACAAGCCTTTCTCAATCACCGCTTCCTGAAACACTTGCGTGATAACTCCCGGCTCAACAGTTGCCTGCAGGTTGCGTTCGTCTATTTCAATGATCCTGTTTAATCTTTCGGTGGAGAGAATTACTCCGCCAAATACCGGCAAGGCACCTCCGCTTAATCCTGTTCCTGCTCCGCGCGGAGTTAAAGGGATGAATTCCTTGTTGCATATCTTTAATATCTCAGCAATCTGTTCAGGAGTATTTGGCTTGACCACAACTTCGGGGAGGAATTTCAGGTCTTCGGTTTCATCGGAAGAATATTTATCAAGAGAATCTTTATCGAACAAAACAAAGTCTTTCCCTACAATGTTTTGAAAGGAAGAAATATGCGTTGGATTTATTTTGGTGAACTTCATATTAAGAATATGAGCAAAGGTATTAAAATAAAAAATGTAAATTCATCCGCCCATTTACACCAATTATATTTTATGAAAAAGATTTTCCCTCTCTGCTTTCTGCTCTTTACGCTCTGCTCTTTTGCTCAAAAGAAAGAGATTACCCTCGAAGACATCTGGCAGAATAAAACCTTTGCCGTGAAAAGGATTCAGGGTACCCGCTCGATGAAGAATGGAGAACATTATACCACGCTCGATAATAACCGGATCGTGATGTATGAATACAAAACAGGAAATGCGGTGGATACGGTGCTGAAGGGTGAATGGCTGACCTCGTTGGTCGGGATTTCAAATCCCGACCAGCATTCAATTATCTCTATTGAAGATTATCAATTCAGCTCAGATGAAAGCAAAATCCTTATTACTTCCGGATCGGAACAGATATACCGTCATTCCACCAGAGAGAATTATTATATCTACGACAGGAAAAATAAAACCACCACTTTCATTTCCTCAAACGGGAAACAGATGTATGCTGAGTTCTCGTCTGACGGAAGCAAGATAGGTTTTGCCCGCGACAATAATCTTTTTGTTTACGACATCGCATCAAAAAAAGAAACACAGATCACAACGGATGGGAAAGTGAACAATATCATCAACGGCTCTACGGACTGGGTATATGAAGAAGAATTCGGTTTTGACAAAGCATGGTTCTGGTCGCCCGATGGAAGCAAGATCGCTTATTACCGTTTTGATGAATCCAACGTGAAAGAATTCTCCATGAACAAATACGGCACCCTCTACCCTACCGAATACAAATTCAAATATCCAAAAGCGGGAGAGGAAAATGCAAAAGTTCAGATTTATATTTACGATATAGGAACAACACTGAAACAAATGGTTGATCTGGGAAAAGATTACGAGTATATACCGAGAATAAAATGGACTCAAACTTTTCAGCCCTTGCAAGCTGGCTCAGACATTAAAGTGTCTGTGCTTTCTGTGCAGCGCATGAACCGTCTGCAAAATAAATTAGAACTCCTGCTTGCTTATTCTTTTTCAGGGCAAACAAAAACCATTCTTACCGAAACAAGCGATACCTACATAGAGATTACTGACAATCTCTCTTTTCTTCCAAACGGAAATGAATTCATCTGGAGCAGCGACAGGGATGGATACGATCATCTCTATCTCTACGACATGAGCGGAAACATGATCAATCAAATAACAAAAGGAAACTGGGACGTGATGGAGATGAAGGGCTATGATGAAAAGAAACAAGTGGTTTATTATTTGTCCAGCGAAGCATCGGCCACCGATAAAAATCTTTATTCCATTTCATTGGATGGCTCCAACAAGAAGAAGCTATCCAATCTTCCAGGAACGGATGAAGCAGACTTCAACACCACCTTCACGTATTATACTCACACCTATACAAATGCCAACCGCCCGCCTACTATTGTCCTTCGCACCGCAGATGGTGCAGAAGTGCGCACGCTGGAAAGCAACACGGAGCTGCTGATAAAACTTAATGATTATAACCTAGTCACCAAAGAGTTTTTCAAATTCAAAACAAGCGATGGAACGGAGTTGAACGGGTGGATGATGAAGCCCACAGCCCCGTTGGTCGGGATTTCAAATCCCGACCAGCACAAATATCCCGTCCTCATGTACGTCTATGGCGGACCGGGCATCAACACTGTAAACAATACCTGGGACAAGGATTATATGTGGTACCAGATGCTTTGCGCCAAAGGATACATGATTGTTTCGGTGGATAACAGAGGAACAGGCGAACGCGGTGCGGAATTTAAAAAAACTACCTACAAGCAGCTCGGAAAGTTAGAAACCGAAGATCAGATTTCCGCAGCAAAATATTTAGGCACGCTTCCGTATGTAGATGCAAAGCGCATCGGCATTTGGGGATGGAGCTATGGAGGGTATATGAGCTCACTTAGTATTCTGAAAGGTGCAGACGTTTTTAAAATGGCGATGGCGGTTGCGCCCGTTACCAACTGGAGGTATTACGACAATATTTATACAGAAAGGTATATGGGCTTACTAAAAGAAAATGGTGCAAGTTATGACTCCAACTCCCCAATCTCCTACGTGGATAAGCTGAAAGGAAAGTTTCTGCTTGTACATGGAACGGCTGATGACAATGTACATTTTCAAAACTCCATGGGAATGGTAAGCGCACTGGTAAAAGCAAACAAGCAATTTGATTTTTTTGCTTATCCCGACAAGGCGCACAGCCTTAACGGAGGAAACACACGCCTGCATTTATATAACATGATGACGAATTTTGTGATCAGTAATTTGTAAGGAGGAGGGGGCGCCCCCAACCCCCTCCCCGATGGTAGTATGTATATCTTCAGCGTTGCCTCCCGCTACGCTGTTGTTAAGCATTGCAGTGCATGGCATGCATATAAAATCTTCCCGCAAGATAATCGGCATATTTATTTTCTACATTTGCCGACTTTAAAACATTTTATGAAAAAATTATTTCTACTGCTGCTGCTAACAACAAGCATTTCTGCTTTCGCCCAGCCCAAAGACAACGCTGCAAAAAAGGATACAACCAAGAAAAAAGAAAATAAGAAATGGGATGTTGAAAATCCTCCCGGCACTTTCAAAGAAGTGGAATTTACCACCACCGAAGGAACCTGGATGGGCTTGGATGTGAGTCCTGACGGAAAAGAAATAGTATTCGATATTCTCGGAGATATTTATTCCATGCCCGTTACCGGTGGCGAAGCAAAACTTTTGCGCGGAGTCCATGCCTTTGAAGTGCAGCCGCGCTATTCTCCCGATGGAAAGAAAATTTCTTTCACCAGCGATTCATCCGGTGGAGATAACATCTGGATCATGAACCGCGATGGTTCGCACGCCAAACAAGTTAGCAAAGAAAACTTCCGCCTGCTGAACAATGCCGTATGGACGGTGGATGGAAATTATCTTATCGCACGCAAACACTTCACTTCGGGCCGTTCGCTCGGTGCGGGAGAATTGTGGATGTATCATTTTTCGGGCGGAGAAGGTTTGCAGCTTACCAAACGAAAAAATGATCAGCAGGATCTGGGCGAACCCGTTGTTTCTCCCGAAGGAAAATATGTTTACTATAGCGAGGATATGTATCCGGGCGGTCACTTTGAGTACAACAAAGATCCGAATAACCAGATATACGTTATCAAACGCTACGAATTTGAAACCGGAGAAACCGAAACTGTAACCGGAGGAACAGGAAGCGCTTTTCGTCCGCAGATCTCCAAAGACGGCAAAACACTTGCCTTTGTAAAACGAGTGCGCGAGAAAACTGTTTTGTATGTAAGAAATCTGGAGACAGGCGAAGAATATCCCATTTACGACAAACTCAGCAAAGATCAGCAGGAAGCATGGGCGATATTCGGGGTATATCCAGGATTTCAATGGCTGGATGCTAAGAATATTATCATCTGGGCACAGGGGAAAATATGGAAAGTGGATGTAACTACTTCACAAGCAACAGACATTCCTTTCTCTGTAAAATGCAAACACAAAATTTATGACGCACTGCATTTTCAAAATCCCGTTGCTCCGGATAAGTTTACTGTAAAGACTATTCGCAACGCAGTAACCTCTCCCGATGAGAAATACATCCTCTTTAATGCAGTTGGTTATCTCTGGAAGAAACAATTGCCGAATGGAATTCCTGCGCAACTCCTTCCCTCTCTTGTTGGAGAGGGTCCAGGGGTGAGTCCATTCGAATACGAACCATGCTTCTCTCCTGACGGAAAAGAGATCGTTTACGTAACATGGAGCGATGAAGGAAGCGGAGCTATCATGAAAATGAATTTAGCTGATAAAAAAACAATTAAACTATCCACCAAAAAAGGGATATTCCGCACACCACGCTATTCTCCTGATGGAAAGTGGATCGTGTATCAGAAAGAAAATGGCAACATCCAGCAGGGAAATGCCTTTTGCGTGAATACCGGCTTGTACACAATGCCTGCATCAGGCGGAAAATCAACGCTTGTGATAAAAGAAGGAAGTGATCCTTCCTTTACCAAAGACGGGAAACGGATTTTCTTCCTCTCCGAAGAAGGAGAGAATTCAACTATGAACAGCTGCGACCTTAAGGGAAAAGATGTGCGCACACACTTCTCTTCAAAATACGCGAACGCATTTATTCCTAGTCCTGACAACAACTGGATCGCTTACCGAGAACTTTTCAAAGTGTACATCGCCCCTATGCCGCAAACAGGAAAAACCGTTGACCTCTCAGCAAAGATGGAAAGCGTTCCGGTTGCACAAATTGCGAGAGATGCAGGGATAAACATTCACTGGAGCGCGGACGGAAAAAAAGTTCACTGGACGTTGGGAGAAGAATACTTCACAACAGAGCTCGGAAACCGATTTGGTTTTATGAGCGGAAAAACAGATAGTCTTTTGAAAATGGATACTGTGGGAGTGAAAGTGAATCTTGTACTCGATTCCGACAAACCCAAAGGAGTGCTTGCATTCAAAGGCGCTCGCATCATCACGATGAACAACGGAAATGAAGTGATCGAAAATGGAACAATTATCGTTACAGATAATAGAATTACAGACCTTGGCGCTTCGGATAAAGTTCAGATCCCTGCAGGAGCAAAGGTGATGGATATTACAGGAAAAACCATTATGCCCGGAATGGTGGATGTGCACGCACACCTTTGGACTTTCCGCCAAGGACTCAATGCGCAGAAAGACTGGAGTTACTTTGTAAACCTCTCCTACGGAGTTACCACCACACACGATCCATCTGCCAACACAGAAATGGTTTTTACTCAAAGCGAAATGGTGAAAGCCGGAATCATGACCGGACCAAGAATTTTTTCTACAGGAACAATTCTTTACGGTGCCGATGGAGATTTTAAGGCAGTGATAAATTCTTTAGAGGATGCAAAGTCTGCTATCATCCGGACAAAAGCATTTGGCGCTTTCTCGGTGAAAAGTTACAATCAGCCAAGAAGAGAGCAACGCCAGCAGGTAATTACAGCCGCATGTCAACTCCGGATACAAGTTGTTCCTGAAGGCGGCTCCACTTTTTTCTACAACCTCACGCATGTATTGGACGGACACACAGGGGTTGAACATAATCTGCCTGTCGCACCATTGTACAATGATGTGGTGCAGTTGTGGAGCAACAGCAAAACACAGTATACTCCCACTCTCATTGTTTGCTATGGCGCCATGAATGGTGAAGCATACTGGTATCAGCACACAAATGTATGGGAGAAAGAGCGCCTGTTGAAATTCACACCGCGCTCGGTGGTGGATACTAAGTCGCGCCATCGCACCATGATTCCGGAAGAAGAATTTAAGAACGGACACATTTTAGTTTCGCAATCCTGTAAAAAACTGGCAGATGCAGGAGTGAAAGTCAATCTCGGTTCGCATGGGCAGATGAACGGAATTGGCGCGCACTGGGAACTCTGGATGCTCGCACAAGGCGGAATGACCAACATGCAGGCATTGCAATGCGCCACCATGAACGGAGCAACCTATATCGGCATGGATAAAGAGATCGGTTCTTTGGAAAAAGGAAAACTTGCCGACCTCATTGTGCTTGACAAAAATCCCTTAGAAGATATTAAGAACTCCGAAAGCGTACATTATACCATGGTGAACGGAAGATTATACGATTGCGAAACCATGAATGAGATCGGCAATCACGATAAGAAACGCGGAAAATTCTTCTGGGAAATTCCGGGATACAATGCTGCTTTCCCATGGCATGAGATTGCGGATGGGGATTAATGGCTGTTGTCCCTCTTGTAAAGGGGCAACATCAAGGCAATCGGGCTTAAATCCTAAGCATTTTTTCTAAGAATTGATCGTTCCATGCTGATTTGTTTCGTTTATTACGCTGGCTTATTTTTGGTGTTTTGTCTAATCGAATAAGGTTGAGAGCGATTCTTCTCAGGATAG
>JACRAL010000213.1 GCA_016213435.1 Bacteroidota bacterium | reverse complement strand
TAAACCTGTAGACCATGCATAACTGTATGGAGTATTTCCTCCCGATGGAAGGGCTGTTGCAGTTCCATCGCTGTTACCACAGGTGGCGCCCGTATTGGTTATAGAGGCTGTCAATACAGATGGTTGGGTGATGCTGTAACTTCCAACACTCATACATCCTGCCGCATCATTAATGATCACAAGGTAGCTTCCTTGAACAAGCCCTGTTACATCCTGATTATTGGTTTGTGGGGCACCAATATTCCATGTATATAAGTATGGCGAAGTGCCTCCTGTAACCGTAAGATCAATAGATCCATCCCCTGCACCATTGCACGAAACATTTGTAATTACAGTAGAAAGAACAGGAGCATTTGCATTGCTAAGGGTAATAACCCCATTTTTCGTACATCCGATTGCATCAGTAACTTGGACAGAATAGGTGCCAGCAGGTAATCCTGTTGCTGTTTGTGTTGTTTGATTTCCTGCACTTGGCCATAAATAGGTGTATGAGGCTGTGCCACCTGAAACATTTGCAATTGCCTTTCCATTAAAGTTTCCGCAAGTTGGTGAAACAACAGGAGTGACATTCACCACTATTAAAGATGGTTGAGAAACAGTAGTATTATTGGTTGATTGACAACCACCGTTATCTGTCACTACAACAGAGTAGTTTCCTGCTGCAATACCAGAAATATTCTGAGTTGTTGCGCCATTTGACCAAGCATAAGTATAAGGAGCAGTTCCACCAGCTACGCTGATGTTTGCAGCGCCATTACTGCTTCCGTTGCATGTTGCATTTGTAACTGATGTGACAGTAACAGTTGCACCACTTTCGCTGATGCTCGCATTTGAAGAAGAAGAACATCCGTTTGCATCACTGACACTAATAGCATAAGTACCCATTGAAAATCCAGATGCAGTTGATGTTGTTTCTCCGTTCGACCAAGAGTAATAATAAGGAGATGTTCCACCGGTAACTGAAGCAACAGAAGCTGTTCCGTTAGAACCACCGCAACTTGCCGGTGTCGAAGAAATAGAAAATGCAAGAGCTGCAGGATCATTTAATATGACCGTTGTATTTCCTGCGCATCCTGAATTGTCGGTAACAGTAACAACATATGTTCCTGCAGAAAGATTACTTGCTGAAACAGCGGATGAAACCGTCTGACCAAGATCATCGCTCCACGCATACGTGTAGGGAGCTTCACCTCCTGTAATAGTTACGGATGCACTTCCATTGCTGCCTCCATTACAGGTAGGAGATATTGTGGAAGATGCAGAAACATTAGTTCCACCAACTCCATTAATAGTTATAGTCTGCACATAAGAAGCTGAATTACCGCATCCATTTGTAATAGTAACTTTTACATTATAATTTCCCGGATTTGCATAGGAGTGTACCACTGTAGGTGAAAGAGTAGAAAGTGTTGTTGAATCTCCAAAATCCCAATCGTAATTATGCCCGCCAACAGCAAGGAAGTCAATTTGACCGCAAGTAGTGTAGCCAAGTGTGCCCGAAGGAGGAGATATCATAAAGCCTCCGCTCACAAGCAAATTATTTGAAACCGTAACCGCTTTGCTTTGCTGAGTATTGTTTCCACAACCATTTCCAAGAGATAAAGAATAGTTATGAGTACCAACAGTAGCATAAGCATGTTTGATGGTTGTAATAGTAACACCATCGGTGCGTACGAATACATCGGTAGCAACAGCAGTATCTCCATCACCGAAATTCCATGAATTATTTGAATTCACTCCTTCAAAATAAAACACAAGCAAATCACCTGGACAAACTGTGCTTGTTGGAGAATTATTAGGCATGATTCCAAAACTCCAGCTATTAACTTGTGGAGAAGAAGAAGAATTAATAGTAACAAGCTTGCTTGCTGTCTTTGTCTTTCCGCAAGCATTTACAGCAGTAAGAACTACATTATACACTCCGTTTGCAGTATATGTGTGCGATGCCCCTGTACCAATCGTTGTATCAAGCGGACTTCCGTCACCGTAATCCCATGAATAAGTGTAATTGTTTCCACCGCCACCACCCATTGCACCTGAATTAACATTCAACATAACCACATCACCCGCACAGGCCGGGTTATTCGGCACATAAATATCAAGCCAGTTGATTGTAACACTGTTGTTGATGTCAATGTTCTTGTAAACAGTAACAGAATTTCCGCATGAGTTTGTAATAGTAACCGAAGCAGGATAATGCCCAGTTGCGGCATAAATATGAGTAGCTTGTTCTGTTGAGGTTGCAAGTTGAGTGCCATCGCCAAAATCCCATAGATAAGAAGAGTATCCGGCATAGGTGCTAAGTGTAACCGGACTGTTTGGACAAGAAGGATCATTAGCCCACATATTTATCCAAGAAGGGAATGACGCAGAAGAATCCACAGAAACAGATCCCTGTATGGTTGCAGTATTTCCGCAGGAGTTCCCAACAACTACACTTACATTATATGCTCCCGTAGCAGTATATGTGTGAGCTGCATTTCCCGTTCCGTTTGCAGAAACGCCATCGCCAAAATCCCATAAATAAGAGGAATAGGAATTGTCTGTATTGTAGTGAACCTCTTGGCCAGGACAAACAACATTTGGATTGATATTGAACCATAACCAATTGGGAACCTGAACAGTATTATCTATTAAAATAGAATTGTAGAGAACTGTATCTACTCCACAAAAATTAGTAATGGTTAAGGTATAATTATAGGTTCCTGTAGCTGTATAAGAGTGTGTTGTATTACTCGTTGTTGCAGTAACAGAACTTCCATCTCCGAAATCCCATTTATACCATGCGTACCCGAAATCAGTGTTAAAATTTACGCTTTGATTAGGGCAAGCGTTCCAAGTAGCCCATGAATTTACCATGCAAGACGAGCAGAAATTAGTATTATTATTCACGCGTATCGTATCATATAAGGTGGTATCTATTCCACAATAATTGACAATTTTTACTGACGCCACATAGATACCGGTAGCACTGTAATTATAATTCACATAAGAATTCCCTGAAGTAAACTGCGGGCTGCCGTCTCCCATATTCCATATATATGTTGGATAGCCCCATGGAGCATTAATATTTACAGCTTGTCCGGGACACACTACGGATGGATATGAATTCAAATTCACATACGAAAGCATCATAGAAGATTTGATTTCCACAGGCAAATACAATATGGTATCGTTTCCGCAATTATTGTAAATCCTAACACTTGCCGTATATGTTCCGGCAGTGGTATATGAATGCATTGCATTTGCAGAAGAAGAAGAGTCCATAGCTCCATCGCCAAAATTCCAAACATAGGTTGGAAATCCCCAAGCTGATATGGAGAAATTTACCGGTTCTGTAGGACATGCAGGAGAAGGATAGGCGCTAATGCTAGACCAAATGTTCAGACTCATTGAACCTGTAACATTAACCACATTCACGGCTGTGCTTTGAATATTGCAGAAGTTTTTAACCGTAAGCGTTACCGAATAAGATCCGGGAGCAGAATAAGAATGGCTGGGAGACTGCACAGAAGATGTTACTCCATCACCAAAGTCCCACAAATATGTTTTTGCATTCTGTTCGTATGGACTAAAGTTTACTAAATCCTTGGGGCAAAAAGGATAATATGGATAATTAAAACTTGAATCAGGACGCTGGCTGCCAGATACAAAAACTAAATCCGTTTGGGAAAATGAATTACCGCATCCATTAGTTATCGTATGAGTTACGGTATATGTTCCGGGAGCAGTATAAGTATGTTTTGGATATTGACCTGTTGCGGTTTTCCCGTCTCCGAAATTCCATGACCACTGACCTTCATTATTATATGAATTGAAACTGATTTGAATACCCGGGCATTGAGGCATGTTCGGAGAATAACCAAATGACGCGTAGGTGGGATAAAGGGTGTCCACAATACTTACAATCATTGATTGAACAGAAGGGTTGCCGCATGAATTGGTAAGTGTATGCGTTACAGTATAAGTTCCACTTGCATTGTATTTATGATAGGGAGATGTAATTGCAGAAGTATTTCCGTCCCCAAAATTCCAGAGGTGGTTGCCGGAATAATCAGAAGGATAAAAAGAAATATCCTTGTTTGGACATGAAGGAACAGTATTAACATTAAATGATGCATTCGCATAAAAAGTATTTGCCACTTTCAATACTCTTTTTATAGTATCAACTCCGCAAGCCGTGTTGACAATACAGTTTATGGTATAATTCCCAAGTGTTGGAAAAGTACGATTTGCATAATAATTTGTGGAAGTATATCCATCACTTACATACCATTTGATAAAATTATAATTCATGCCGGGATCAAAATTCACTTGCTCTCCAGGGCAAATAGAATCTCTTGACATATAAAAATATCCAGAGGATCCCTGTAGGATATTTACTGTTTGGAAACTACCGCCAATATTTGCACTGCCGGCATCGTAAGCGCTCATGGTTATATTGTAAATTCCTTGGTAATTATATGTATGCGAAAAAGGAGTAAGCGTAGTAGTATTGAGAGTATAGCCATCTCCGAAATTCCAGAAATAAGAAGTTGCACTTGGATCCGTGCTTGTATTTGTAATGGTAAGCGGATGCCCCGAACAAGTTGTATCTGTATTTAGGGAGAAACTAATATTAGTGTTAGGATATGAAATATATTGAACATCATCCATGAAAGTATTATCTCCATACTTACTGACAAAATCAAAAATTATATAATTAGTACTGGTATTAAAGCCGGCAGGAATATCAAAAGTATATTGATACCACCCACTCACCGTAGTGGTGTAAGTTGCTCCAAGAACTAAATAAGCACCATTGGCACTCTCCCCTCCCCTCCTGGGAACATAACCCAATTGTGTACCGCCAAGATAGGAACCAGTATTCACCCACACATTAACACCCTCTCCGTCATAAGAGGAGTAGTCATAACTAGTAGCATCTCTGTAAAACCAAAAACTTACAGTAGGAGTATTTGTTCCCCTCCCGCTCCAATCAATCATAGGAGTAACAAGGCCTGCAGTACCTCCACTCATAAGATTATAGCTATTCCATTCCAGTTCACCAGAACCTGAGTAGGGAGATTGAGTTGGATTTGCACCGTATCCCGTTTTGTATAAATAACTAGAACTTCCATATACCGACCATCCGGCAGAAGGGAAAAATGCTCCTTCAAATGATTCAGTGTTTGTTACCTGGGCAAATGCGCCCGGTACAATCAATAATTGAAGCAGAAAAAAATAAATTCCTTTTCTGATTGCTTTTTTTGTAATGCCGGTAATGATAGAGGGAGTGTAAATTTTTTTCATGTAAAAAAAATTAAAAGTTAGTATGTTAAAGTGAAGGTCAAATATAACAAGTTAAATAAATTCACTATCATGTTTTTTTAATCCCTTGATTAAAAAAATCGATAAAATCATAGGGTTGTCTAATTTTATCAACAATTGTTGATAAAATTAAAACAATCTGCAAGCAAAAACTTCAATGCAAACTCAATTTCTTTTCTTCTTTTTCGCGCAAAGCTTTTTTCTTATTTAAATGCTCATACTCTTTAGTCGAAATCACATTCAGTTTTCTGTCGATCAATGTAAAGATACATGTGTATTCGTCTGAAATAACATGATGTTCATCCCAGTCAATGATTGTCTTGTAAAGTAAAAGAGTGGCAATATCGGTTGGAGTAATTAATTCCGGTGAATCTCCTTTGTGCTTGTGATAGGTTACCTTGCTCGCATCCGAAGCTTTTCCTTTATATAAGGAAGAGATCATAATTATTCTGTTGTGCAATTTCTTTCTTTCAACAAGTTCTTTTTCCTTTTTTTTATACAGAATAAAATAATCTCCTCCAAATGGAACAAAATCTTCTGACGTGCTTGCCGAATAGATATACACTTTTATCTTCTTCCCCATATCCACAGGCACTGCTTTAAGTGCTGTTCCCTGATATTCTGTATAGAAAGCTGTATCCTTTCTCATTTCATCATAAGCCATACTCCGGAAATCCATCATCATAATCTCATATGTTGTCGGCTCCCGCTCATCCTCAATTATATTAACATTCTTTTTTGTTACATTCATTTTTTCGTAGCTGAATGTTTTTGTAATCACACGCAGATCGGATATTTTCTTGAGATTCTGTTCGGCAATAACGCCCGTATCAGCCGCCTGCCTGTAATTTTTTGCTTTATATTCTGCCGATGAAGTATCAATCTCTCTCCAGAAAATTGTTTTCAGGGTATCCTTGTCCTTATAAGAAAGGTATCCTTTAATTCCACTAGTGCTGAATTCGTTCTCATAATATAAGTCGTTTGATGTCCAGTTGGCAAGAATGATCGTATAAAGAGCAATCCCCTCCCCCAATATTTCGCGCTTTTCCTTTTCTACTTTTTTTTGTGCATACAAAGAAGTAAGACATGAGAAATTAAAGATAAGAATCAAAAAATAAAAAATACAGTTCATATATTTCTGTTCTATTCTCATAAAATAACTTACAATATAAAGATATACTTTTCATATCACACCATTTACAAATAAGCGCCACGTCAATACACGAATGACATGCGAATAATACGAAGGAGATTTACTCTTTAATTTGCATCATTCGTATCCTTCGCATATTAGCATCGTACGTTTGTTTGAATCATTCATACAATTCGTACATTCGCAGCGAAATGCATCAACACCACGAAGAAGAACATTTAAAGAGCTCCGCTTTTATTACGGATATAGTAATTGGCATGGCTGACGGATTAACCGTTCCGTTTGCATTGGCTGCCGGATTAAGCGGTGCGGTGCAAAGCAATACCATTGTCATTACCGCAGGCGTTGCCGAAATTGTTGCCGGAAGCATTGCCATGGGATTGGGCGGCTACCTTGCCGGAAGAACGGAAGTGGAACACTATCAATCCGAACTAAAACGCGAGTACGATGAAGTGGAACACCTTCCTGAAAAAGAAAAAGCCGAAGTGCGAGAAGTGTTTGCAAACTATGGGTTGAGCGAACAATCGCAAAACATCATTGCCGATGAACTTGCAAAAGATAAAGATCACTGGGTAAACTTTATGATGAAGTTTGAACTGGGATTGGAAGAGCCGCATCCGAATCGCGCACGCAATAGCGCAGCAACCATCGGCACCTCCTATATCATTGGCGGACTGATTCCGCTCACCGCTTATTTCTTTACTCCTACTCCGAACGAAGGATTAGTTGTTTCGGCAATACTCACTACACTTTGTCTTTTCATCTTTGGATATTTCAAAAGCAAAGTAACAGGCCAACCGCCAATACAGGGAGCTATAAAAGTTACGTTGATCGGATTGGCAGCAGCAGCAGCAGCGTTTTTTGTAGCTAAGATTTTTGCAGGAATGTTTTAATATTCGCTTTTTTTTCACAAACTGATTTCTGCAACACTGACCTACTTTATCACCTGAAATTGCTTTCCTTTCACTTCTTGATTTCCAGTGATTATCAGCAATCTGTACGTGCCGCTGCTGAGACCGGAAACACTCTTCTTTGAGTAATCCCTTTCTCTATTTCATCCTTTTTTATTGATCACGTTGCTAATCTTAATTTCAATATTCCGATTAGGATAAAACATATGTGGAGTCTCAATGTCAATATTCCGACTAGGATAAAACATATGTGGAGTCCCAATGTGAATATTCCGATTAGGATAAAACATATGTGGAGTCCCAAGGCAATCGGGTTAAACGGCATTGATTTCTATTAACATAGGAGTGATGAAAAAAAGAGAAGGGCGGCAAAATAAATAATTGTAACAAGTAGGTTCTTAGCATAAAAATTAAAATGCTATGAATCCACTAACAACCTC
>JACRAL010000212.1 GCA_016213435.1 Bacteroidota bacterium | reverse complement strand
AGAGGTTGTTAGTGGATTCATAGCATTTTAATTTTTATGCTAAGAACCTACTTGTTACAATTATTTATTTTGCCGCCCTTCTCTTTTTTTCATCACTCCTATGTTAATAGAAATCAATGCCGTTTAACCCGATTGCCTTGAATCCTTACATTATTTTTTATCCTCATTCTTTCCTCTTCCTTGTCTCATAAAAATCATATTCTGTTTTTCACAATTCCTTTGCTTGCTTTCTGTGCTTCATATGTATATGATGGTAAGGAAGGAGCGATATGGCTAAAAAACGAGTATTTTATCAATCGGCACGCTCCAAATGGCACGAAAAATATTTTGGAGCCAATCCTTCCGCTCGGAACGGATCCGGAAAGTTTCAGAGATTAATCCTTATGTCCGGAACGATAAAATTGCAAAGAAAACGTTAATGGAAGCAAGAACATCCCCTTCCTAAAAAGAAAGGGGATGATAGGAGGTGTTAGTTTATCGTCCAGGTTTCTCTTCCTTTCAGCAGCGCATCAAGATCACCTTCGCCTTTTAATTTTTTAGTGTCGTTGACCTGTGCAATGAGGGCGCTTTCGTATGTAGGACGGTCTTCCATGTAGAAGATACCGAAAGGTCTTGGCAAATGTCCGGCTTTTTTAGGATCGTCAAAGAAGCGGGTAAGGATGGTTGCTTTCATCTCATCGCGCTCATCGTGTATCCACAGATCGTTTGCAGAAACATCGGCAACATTTACAATTACGGGTTTGAATCCGTCAAGCTTCACGCCATGTTCGTTGTTCTGTCCGAAGATAAGCGGCTTGCTGCTTTCCATGAAAAGCGTTTCTTCTTTCTTAGATGCTTTCTCGGTGAATACTTCAAACGCTCCATCGTTGAACACGTTGCAATTCTGGTATATCTCCACGAAAGAAGTTCCAATGTGATCGTTCGCTTTTTTCAAAATGCCGCGCAAATGAACCGGATCCCTGTCCATACTTCTGGCAATAAAAGTTGCGCCTGCTCCCAGTGTGAGCGCCAGCGGATTGAAGGGATGATCAATGGCTCCGTAAGGAGATGATTTGGTTACCTGCCCGATGTGTGAGGTAGGGGAGTATTGTCCTTTTGTTAATCCGTAAATTTCATTGTTGAACAACAACACATTGATGTTGATGTTTCTTCTGAGCAGATGAATCATGTGATTGCCTCCTATGGAAAGCGCATCACCATCGCCTGTAACCAGCCACACGCTGAGGTCGGGACGGGTTACCTTTAAGCCCGAAGCAACGGCAGAGGCGCGTCCGTGAATGCTGTGCATCCCGAACGTTTCCATATAATATGGAAAACGCGAAGAGCATCCGATGCCGGAAATGAAAACAATATTCTCTCTCGGAATGCCAAGTTCGGGCATCACAGTCTGAACTTGTTTCAGAATGGAATAATCTCCGCAGCCGGGGCACCAGCGCACTTCCTGGTCGCTGGTGAAATCTTTAGAGGTTAGTTTTTCAGTTGTTGTGGGGATAGTTGCAGTGTTCATATAGTTGTATCGTTTGATACCCTAAATCCCTAAAGGGACTTTTGTATTACTCCCTTTAGGGTCGGGGTGGCTGTTTAATTATTTATTTAACTCCTCTATTTTCTTGCTTAGTTCACCTGCGGTGAATGGTGCGCCTTTAATTTTGTCAAACCCGATAGCGTCAATCAAAAACTTATCTCGGATGATCTTTGAGAACTGTCCGTTGTTCATTTCGGGCATCAATACTTTGTCGAAGTTTTTAAGGATACTTCCGAGATTTTTTGGAAGAGGATTCATGTACTTCACATGCGCATGAGAAACATCAATGCCTTTTGCAATGCAGTCTATCACGGCTGTTTTAATGGATCCGTAAGTGGAACCCCATCCCAGAACAAGTATCTTTCCTTTTTCTTTTCCGTTGTCGATCTTTTGCTCGGGAACGTAATCAGCAACCTTATCCACTTTCGCCTGTCTCATTCTCACCATGAACTCATGGTTGTCGGGATCGTAAGAGATATTTCCTGTTTCATGTTCTTTTTCAATTCCACCTACACGATGCTCTAGTCCTTTTGTTCCTGGAATTGCCCAAGGGCGAGAAAGTTTTTCATCACGCAAGTAAGGAAGGTATTTTTCAGGAAGCTGTCCCCCACCCTGAAGGGAGCTATTACCCTTGTCCTCTCCCTTTAGGGAAGGGGTAGCAAAACTCACTTTAATGTCTGCAAATTCTGATGCTTTTGGAAAGCGCCAAGGCTCTGCACCATTTGCAATGTATCCGTCTGTGAGGAGCATTACAGGAGTCATGTGCTGCAGCGAAAGGCGGCATGCTTCATAGGCCATGGTGAAACAATCGGATGGGGAAGAAGCGGCAAGCACAATCACCGGGCATTCGCCATTTCTTCCGTACATCGCCTGAAGCAGATCTGCCTGCTCGGTTTTTGTGGGGAGACCAGTTGAAGGTCCGCCACGCTGAACATTAATTATTATAAGCGGTATCTCAAGCATCACAGCAAGACCGATGGCTTCGCCCTTCAGCGCAATGCCGGGTCCGGAGGATCCTGTTACTGCAAGACTGCCTCCGAAGGATGCTCCGATAGAAGAACAAATAGCGGCAATTTCATCTTCCGCCTGAAAAGTTTTTACTCCAAAGTTTTTATGCTTGGCAAGTTCGTGCAGAATATCGGAAGCAGGAGTGATGGGATAAGTTCCATAATAAAGTGAGAGCCCAGATTTCCTGGCTGCAGCAATCAATCCGATGGCGGTTGCCTGATTTCCCATGATGCTTCGGTAAGTTCCTTTGGGCATGGGCGCAGCTTTCACTTCGTATCGGGTGGTGAAAGTTTCGGTGGTCTCTCCGTAGTTGTACCCTGCCTTAAGAACTTTTGTGTTTGTCTCGATAAGTTCCGGGCGTTTTTTAAACTGTTCTTTTAAATAGTTGAGCGAAGGTTCCATGGATCGGTTATACATCCACAGAATAAAACCAAGCACGAACATATTTTTAGAGCGGTCAACTTCTTTTACGCCAAGACCGGAGGAATTATCCAGACAGGCGCGTGTAAGTTTTGTAATATCAATTTCGTGAACCGTATGGCCTTCCAAAGAACCATCCTTCAGCGGATTAACACCCTTGGGATATTTTGCGAGTTCAAGATTTTTAGGTTCAAAGCCGGAAGTGTTGGCAATGATGATTCCGTTTTGTTTAAGGTTAAGTAAGCTTGCTTTTAAAGCGGCTGCATTCATCACCACAAGCACATCGCACTGGTCGCCCGCGGTGTAAATATTTACGCTCCCGAAGTTTACCTGAAAGCCTGATACTCCGGCAATGGTGCCCGCGGGGGCGCGGATCTCGGCAGGGTAATTTGGGAAAGTGCTGATATCGTTTCCGAAAAGCGCGTTCGTGTTGGTGAATTGCGTTCCGGTTAATTGGATTCCATCACCAGAATCTCCAGCAAATAGAATGACTACTTCTTTTAGTTCCTTGTTTGTTTTTTGTTTGGGGGTTTCTGTTGTCATACAATTGTTTAATATTCATTTTTGTCTGACAAAAGTAGTTAAATAAATCTCAATATTATATGTATTAACAAGAAGTGCATATAAAATAATGCACAGTAAGTTGATAAAATAAACAACCAATTTTGATAATGTGATTTTGGAAATTGATAAATGCCGGCTATGCTGAGCAGATGGTACGAATCACGAAACGATACCGATTTACAGAAATACGAATCCATACAGATTCGTATCAATTTGGATTTCTGTAAATCGGTATGGATTAGCGACTTGTACTGCGTTATACAGCGTACTTATCCAACTCCTTATTAATGGCAGTAATTCGCTCGGTAACAGGCATGCCAATATTGTGCGCACCGTATTCATCGTATCGAGGTGCATTTTTATTCTGATAGAACAAGCCGATGGGAATACTGTCTTTCATTTCGGCATACTCGCGCCCTTTGTTGATGTCGCTTGGGTTGTGCTGAATAATATTCTTGAAACTTTTCTCCGCCTTTTCATCCAACTTGATTCCATTCTCATGCGTGAGCAATGTTAATGCAGATTGATCGGCTATGGTTGTCTCATATAGATCGCCCATGAACTTAGGGCATCTCTGTATCACGCGCACAAAAGAAAATCCGGGATGCTCATACGCTGCTTTAATGGTTTCGAAAACATGGGCAGGTTTCCAATCTACAGTTTGTGCTACGAAAGAAGCATTTGATACGCTCAGTGTTGTCTGAATCGGATTTATCGGTGGCAGCACAGAACCTTTAGGATGTGTATTTGATTTTGTTCCTGTGGCACTTGTAGGACTTGTTTGTTTTTTGGTAAGTCCATAGATACTATTATCAAGAAGCAATACGGTCATGTTCATATTATAGCGAATAGCATGGATCCAATGCGCAGTGCCGATAGAACAGCAATCGCCATCACCGGTAATAACAAACACATTCAGGTCGGGCCTACGGAATTTAACTCCTTCTGCAACAGGAAATGCTCTTCCATGCAAACCATGAAATCCATAGGTATTCATGTAATGCGGGAAACGGCTGCTGCATCCAATGCCGCTTACAAATACGGTTTTCTCGGGAACTAATTGTTTGTCTTTGCAAAGTTTTTGTACGGAATTAAGAACGCTGTTGTCACCGCATCCGGGGCACCAGCGTGGAACACCTTTTTTATAATCATCAATAGAAAAAGCGGTTTCTCCATGCGACATGTTGCAAAGATCATCGTGGGTTAGTTCTAACATATATTGTTTGTTTTACCCTAAATCCCTAAAGGGACTTTTAGGTGTTTGTTTTATCCTGTTTCTCCCTTTAGGGTCGGGGTGGCTGCTATTCATCCTCCCTTTAGGGGTGGGGTTTGTTATTTCAATTTTTCTTTTATCATATCCAGCACTTTGCTTGGATTTATCGGCTGACCAAATACATTGCTATAGCAATCCACATCAACAAGCGTATGTGCTCTGAGCAGCCATGCAAGTTGTGCATAGCGTCTGCTTTTTTTGGTAATGAGCGGATCGCCAATCGTATCGCTATAATTCAATTCAACGGTTTTTACTTTTTTAAACTTCTTGAATATGTCTTCTAATCCCGGTTCCATCGGGCTGAGGAAATGCAAATGCAGACTGCTTACTTTCACTCCTGATTTTCTCGCGGTTGCCACTGCTTCTTCAATGGCGCCTTTTGTAGAACCCCATCCAACCAACAGCAGATCACCGCTCTCATCACCATTTACTACGGGAGGTTTTAATGTTTGCAGCACTGCTGCAATTTTTCTGCTTCTTGCTTCACTTGACTTTTGATTTATTTCCGGTTCGTAAGCAACTTTGCTATCTTCGTCATGCGCTAATCCTGTCAATGTATACATCCCATCTTTTTGCCCGGGAATTGGTCTTTTACTTATGCCTGTTTTAGGATCCCAATCAAAAGGACTGACATTTTTATCCCATGTACTTTGGTCAATGGGTGAAGCAAATGATTCTACATTTATTTTCGGACGAGGGAAAGGAGAAACTCCCGTAGCTAGGTTGGTATCCGATAAAATAAATACCGGTGAGCGAAACTGCTCTGCAAGTTTGCGTGCCTTAATTACAAAATGAAAACATTCTTCAATGGTGGATGGTGCAATTATTATTTTGGGAGCATCGCCCGCTTCTCCGTATAAAGCTGCGAGCAAATCTCCTTGTTCCACTTTTGTTGGCAAACCGGTTGAAGGCCCGCCTCTTTGCACGTCAATAATTACTAATGGAACTTCAGCCATAACCGCTAACCCGATGAATTCGGTTTTAAGAGCCAAGCCCGGACCGGAAGTAACGGTAAGCGCAGTTTTACCTGCATACGAAGAACCAATTGCAAAACCAATGGCAGCAATTTCATCTTCTGCCTGATGAACTATTCCACCGGCATTTTCAAAACATTCTGCAAGTTTGTGCGATATGGAAGTTGCAGGAGTGATAGGATACATGGCGCAGACTTCTATTCCGGCTGCCATCACTCCCATTGCCATTGCTTCGTTTCCATTCATCACAATTTGGTCGCCCGCATTTTCCGGTGGAGGAATTTCGAAGTTGAGATCCAGATTTTCTTTTGCCCAGTTATAGCCTCCGTGTAATAAGTTTACATTATCCTCGAAAACCTTTTCAGATTTTTTCTTGAATACTTCTCTTATTTGATCTTCTGCTTTTGTAATATCACGATTGTAAATTTCACAAAGCATTCCAAGCACCCACATGTTCTTTCCTTTTTTTGCATCGGAAACATATTTCATGCACTCCGCCTCCATAGGAATCTCGATCACCTTAAATCCTTTTGCATTGAAATCAGCTAAAGCTGTGGTGTACTCCTCTTTATTTTTAAGCGCCCATTTGTTTTCCAATAAAATAACTGTATCTTTTGTGTAGGCATCTTGCGCAATTCGTCCGTAAAGAACCTGCTCGTTGAGTGCAACAACAAGATTTGCATGATCGCCCATATTGGTAACCTTTTCTGATCCTATTCGAATGCGAATTCCCGATGCACCCGCTCTTGATCTTGCCGGAGGTTGAATTTCGGCAGGAATGATCTCTACCGTCCAAACCCCATTTCCCATTTTTGCAGAAATAGATCCGAAACTTTGTCCGGCTTTTTGTGCGCCTTCTCCTGAATCGCTTACAATTTCAACAACATGCTGGCTTACTGTGATGGAACGATTTTTAATTTCTTTTTCAATCGGGAAACTTTGTGTTGTGATCATACATGTTTAATTTACTTTTATACAGAAACCTGTTTTTGGTAATCAAGTTTTTTGAATCAAAAAATCCTTGTAAAATAAACTTTTCCTTCTCTAAATGATTATGACGATTGTCATAAAATCAAATGGAATATTTTAATGCTTAAGATGGAATCCTTCAAAAAGGAAGTGATCAAAGAGAATGGGAACGGTGTTTAATTATCGTTCCGGATTCTTGCTTAGTATTGCTTTGGAGAAGGAAGAAGGAAATTAAAACCAAACCCCTGCAGACAAAACCATTTCATAGCAGGTTAGATTTTGTTTTGCTCTTCCTTCATAAATATTCAGGTTCCGGTATCTGGCATAGACAACCTTGTTGGTGTATTCTAAATAAATACGTTTAAAGAAAGTTACCTGCAATCCGGCTTCTGTTCCTGCATCAAAACCTCCAAACTGAAAGCCTGAATTATTTTCCTGTCCCATGATGTGGTTTTCTACATGAGGATAAACAAATCCTATACCGCCTTTCAGAAGAAGTTTGATTTTTACTTTGGAGGAATCGTTTCCTGAGATGTTAATCCTCCTTACTGCGTTGAATAAAAAGAAATTGGCTCCGTTGTTTAATTGGTAGGTAAGATTATTTTCTGTACGATTAAAGGTGGAATCAATATTTTTCCCTTGGTATGTTCCGGTGATGTGCAGCATTTGATCGGGTATCTGGTATTTAGTGTGATCAAAATTTAATTCCACCGCCCACTTGTTGTTAATGCAATAGCCAAGGCGGTAATTATACTGGGGAATAGAGAGGTCTTTATTGAAAATGCCTGTGTTCCATCCCGGTTTGTCAATGCCTTTGGTTTTTACAAACATGTAATCATTTCCAAGCGATGGCTGGCTGATGCGGATGTTATTTGTGCTGTACCATTCTTTGTTATATCCCCAGGAAAAATAAAAACGGTGCTTGGGTTTGGCTTGGCTATAGGAATTAAAAACGATTAGGAGATTTATTGTGAGCAATAAAAGCTTTTTGTGATACAGCATAAAATAAAAATAATTTAGTTTGTTATTTCGCGGCTTGCCGAAGGGGGTTTTATCTTCCGTTCTCATTCTTTTGATACAGATAATAAATTAAAGCAATTAGTGGTATGTTTTTACTCAAAACTCCAAATGGATGAAGCCAATAATGTGGGGCAAGCACGCTTAGGATTATAGTGTAGGTTATGATAAATAACAACTGGGTAATGAGTATTTGCTCACGTATTCTTTTCCAGAACACACCAAAACCTAATACGATGTCAGCAATACTTCCCAAATAAATGAACAGAGCTGAGTATTGATGATTTGCTCCGATTTCCTTCATTAAGCTATAACTTTCATCCCATGATACTAAAGAACTAATGCCAGACCAAATCCAAATAAATGAAATGGCTCCGAGTGCAATAATCATGGGGAAGTAATCGCTCTTCGTTAATTCAGTGGGATTGATTTTAGAACTAGCATCTTCAAATAAAGGTTTGTAATCGTCCGATGAAATTAACGACAACATAGTCATCATGTTTTTATTGAAGATCCCAATAGATACGTTCGGGAATACCGAAAATAAAAAATTGAAAACGAAAGCAGGCGCTTTTAAAAAGATTCCTTTTTTGCCGCGAATAACAGTTAGGATTTTTTCTAAGGATTCAGGTTTTGAAATTGCGAATATTTGTTTTGGATAAGTTTCAAAGTTTTTTACCACATCCTTTATGAGCGTTGTTAATTGCGAGACGTGAATTGTTGGAGGATTTTTAGAATTCAATAATGGGATAATTGGTAATTGTGCCATCTCAGAAAAAAACTGTGTGCTTCGTGCCCCTTTCCCCAATACAATTCCCGGATAAATAATTTTTGCATGATCATATGAAATCAAAAAACTATCAGCTGTTTTTTTTGTTTTAAGAAAAGGAATCGGAGGGTTTTCTTTTTCAGCGCCTATGGCAGAAATATTAATGATTTTTATTCCTCTTTTTATGCAAACATCAAAAAGCTTGACAGGTGATTGCGCTTGAATTTGTTCAAAGTTGCCATCGATAATTCCGATAGCGTTTATTACAAGATCAATATCAAGCAGAATTGCGTTCCAATTATTTTCCTTTGAAAAATCAATATGTTTCCATTTTTCATATCCATCAATTGGTGTACGGCATCCAATCGTTACATCATGTTCCGAAACTAAAGAGTGGAAAATTGCATTGCCAATAAACCCAGTAGCTCCAAGAATAAAAATTTTCATATTATAGAAAGGTTTTATAAACCATTAAATAATAAATGAATATGGATCCGAGAAAAGAAGGAACGCCAAGGTAAAACCACACCTTCATTAGTCTGTGGAACTTTTCAGGAATTTCATTCTCGTGTTCTAAAATCTTTTTGAGTTTCACCTGAATAAAGGCAGCTCTTATCCATAGAACAAGTACAATAGAACTTGTCGAAAGAACAACCCAAAACCAGTTGGTGTAGGCTAATCCCATCAGGTCAGATAACATCACTCCTGTAATAAGTTGTGTTATAACAGCAGGTGTTATAAAAATTATATCTGCCAATATCACTAATTTCAAAACATCTTTTATTGTGGATACTTGCGATCTTTTATAGGTTAAGAATAGATAAAAGGCGCTTCCAAGGCCGGTACCAATCATCAGTGTTGCACTCAGGATATGGATTAATTTTAGTAATTGATAACTCATATTTCTTATTTCGATTGGCTATCGCATTTAATTCACACTATCTCCCCTCAACCTCCTGAATCTTTTTCTCGCTTCCACAGTGTATAAGCTTCCCGGGAATTTTGTAAGTAGTTCTTCATAAAGTTGTTTTGCCTTGTCGGGGGCGTTGAGATAAAGTTCGTTGAGTTCGGCAAGTTTGAACATGGCATCATCACCGAGTATGTCAAAGGAATAATTGTCGAGGATCTTTTGCAGATGTGCTGATGCTTCGGTGAATTTCCCCTGTTTCATTTTTATCTTGTATTTTTTGTATAGCATGTCATCGGCAAGCGAAGTGGTAGGGAATTTTTGAGCGATTGAATCCAGTATGAGTAAAGAGTTTTCATATTGATTTCGGAAAGCCAGCAGGTCGGCACGAGAAAACATGCTGAGCGCAAGCGAATCTCCGTCTTCTTTTAAATTGTCGCTGATGGTGAGCGACAGATCCATGGCATCATTAGCGATGAGTTTTTCTGTGGCGGCTTTAAGTACATCTAATTGCGCCTGCGCCCATTTGAATTCTCCGTTATAATACGAAAGTTTCGCGTTTCTGAGTTTTGCTTCGTTGCCAATGGGCTCGTGCTTGAAATCCAATTCAACCTGAGAGTAGAGGAGAGAGGCATCCCATATTTGCCCGGTCGTTAAAAAAATGTCTCCGAGTTCGAGTTTGCATTCTGCTTTTGTCTGCTCGTTGATGCCCGGCAGTTTAATGGACTCATTTAGAATATCGCTTGCTTCATTTGTTTTATTCAGAAAAAATGCCTGAAGATGAGCAAGGTTTTTCATCAGGATAGCTGTGCCGGGTATTTTGCCGAGTTCATTCAGCGTAATGGTAAAATTATTTTCAAGTTCCAACAAATCATTGGGGGTATAATCAAATTTAGTTGTTGCCTTTTTATACTTAGCATTCAGCATTTCCATTCTTGCATTTACATAGTGATAATTCTCTTTTCCTTTCTCGATCACATACTGAAAGCATTTCGCACCTGTTTCGTACTCTTCGTTCGAAACAGCTAATTGCCCGAGCGTCATCATACGGTCTCCTTCTTCATGAAGCCGTTTGTCCAGTGCTTTTGACTGAATGAAAGCGCCATTGAAATTCTTTTCCTGGATAAAAAACCATATCAGCAGTTCTGAGAAGACAATTTTATCAGGCTGTGATTGAATTTTTTTCAGCAGTTCCGTTTTAATGATGTTGTTTTTCTTTTCGTCTTTCTCTTCTCCGAAAGAGGGCTGCAATCCGTTCTGAACCGTTTGCATCTGGTCATTATTTTCATCGAGCAGATTCAGGTATTCATCCACCATTCCGGTGATATCTCCTTTTCTTCCATATACATCTGCAATTTCCGCATTGAAGGGATAAAATCCATTGAGAATTTTTCTTCCTTTCTGATAGGTTAGAATGGCATAATCCCATTCCTGCAATTGCAGAAAAGAATTTGCAAGATCAAAAATTTGTTTCTGGTCGGGCTGAAGCTGCTTTATCGCTTTTTCATATTGCGTGTTTCCTTTTTCTTTGTTGTTGCTGTTTTTGTAGAGTGTTCCGAGATCAACAACGTAGGTAGGATTCTGAGGATACTGCTTGATTGTCTTCCTGATTACTTTTTCTACTTTGTCAAACTGCTGAAGTTTGTTCAGACATAAGATGTAAGGATTGTAATAAGTAATGCCGTCTCTTTTATTGAAAAACTTTTCGTAGTACACAACGGCTTTGTCGTATTCTTTGTTCTGGAGATATTGTGTGGCGAGTTGTTCGTCAGTGGATGGTTGTTGAGCAATCACCCAACCCCCTGCCCCTTCCCAAAAGGAAGGGGAGATGAGTGTTGAAAAAAGCAGGGAAAGAAAAAGTGTTTTATTTATTTTCATTTTGATATTTTCTCCCTCTCCTTTCGGAAGGGTCGGGGAGGGATGTTAAACTATCTGCAAGAAAAGTGATTTTTGTTTGCATCGAATCTAATTTTGCGGAAGCCGATTGCGCCTTTTCTAAAGAGTTGGTCGCTAAGTCATAAATTTTTCCGGAAGCATTAAGTTCGTGAACGAGATATTTCGCTGATTTATTTTTCTCAATCAAATTTGCATTGAGATCATGTTTTAGGTCGTTGATCCTTTGTTGGGATTCATGAATAGCTCTTTCTATAAAATTCTTGTTGTTAAGCAGGTTTATAATATTTTCGGATTGTTTATAGGCAGACGTTAAAAACATTGCTGTTTTTTTCTTCACTGTGTCTTTTGAAATTTTTTCCATGATCGTCTGAAGATCATTTTTAGTTGAATTAAAAGATGTGCGAAGTTTATTTGTATCAACAGAAACAAGATTTTTTTCTGCTCCCGCTAAAACAGCAACTGCACTGTCAAGGCGGGAAATTTCTTTTGAGTAATCAGTTTTCTGTTTACATGAGAAAAGAGATATGCTAACTAGTATTGCAAGCATAATTCTCTCTCTCTGAAGGAGAGGGCAGGGGAGAGACTTCATGTTAATTTGAAACAAGTTTATTCAATTTTGAAATTCCCTGTTCAACGGTGTCGGTTACGGAGAACACAGTATTCAGTTTTGTAATAACCAAAAGTTCCTTAATGCGTTTTCCCACATGCGCGATAACGGCCTCGCCTCCTGCTTTGCGTGCTTTGGTGAGGATCTGGATCAGGATTGTAAGCCCGCTGCTGTTAAGATATTTTAGTGCGGAGAGATCAATTATAAAACGGATATTGTTGTTCAGGATCACTTCGTCTACATCCTGCATAAGTTTTTCTGCCTGATTTTTTTCGATCAATTCCCCTGTAAGTGCGAAGATATAAATGGCGCCTTTTTTTTTAACTGTATGAGTGAAGAACATGAAAAATAAGTTTAAAGTTTGAGGTTTGAAGTTGAAAGGTTGTAGAGAGCCAATTATTAATTTTTATGATGTTCACACTTTCCGGTATCAGATAGTTTTTTGCAATGTCCATATAGATGAAGTGAATGTGAAGAAACAGTAAAGCCAAGAATATCTCCCATTTTGTTTCTTATCTGCTGAATGCGCGGGTCGCAAAATTCCATAACATTCCTGCAGTCTTCACAAATAAGATGGTCATGCTGTTTGTATTCGTATGCTTTTTCGAAGAGAGAAATATTTTTTCCGAAGTTATGTTTCACTACCAGATTGCAGTCAAGTAAAAGTTCAATAGTATTATAAACCGTAGCTCTGCTTACCCGGTGTTTTTTATTTTTCATCTTTGAATACAGCGAATCAATGTTAAAGTGTCCGTTGTCAGAATAGATTTCATCCAAAACAGCATAACGCTCGCCTGTTTTACGATGACCATGTGCTTCAAGATAGTCTGTAAAGATCTTTTTTACTGTTGTTTTTGTATCGAACATTTAGCGAAAATAAGAAATTGCCTTTATTGTACGAATCGCGCCCCGATAACTAACGGGAGAGAATGAATTAACGAATGTCTTTCATTCGAATATTCGCAACTATTCGTGATTCGTACAGTTTAATTCGTATCAAATCGAGAAACTCCCTGCACTCCGGGTACCTTTTTTAGTTTTCCCATCAGTTCGGTCAGGTGCTTTGTGTCGTGAACAAAGAGCATGATCTTTCCTTCAAAGACACCGTCAGTTGTATCAAAACTCAGGGAGCGCATATTTACATTCAATTCGCTCGATATAACTTTTGTCAGGTTATTCACCAAGCCAATGCTGTCTGTTCCTATAACTCGAATTCCTGCGAGGAAGGAGATCAGTTCCTGATTTGTCCATTTTGCTTTTACCACTCGGTAGGCATGGTTGGCAAGCATTTGAGTGGCGTTGGGACAATTTACGCGGTGAATTTTTATTCCATCGCTGATGGTGATAAAGCCAAATACATCATCACCAGGGATAGGATGGCAGCAAGGAGAGAGTTTGTAATCGATCTTGTCCATATTGTCTCCTAACACCAGCAAGTCTGATTTTCCGCGAACATTTGTAACAAGCTGTTCAAGAGATATTTTTTCTTTAACATCATTTTTGAGAGGTGTATTCTTTTCTTTTCGAAAATCCTTTATCTCACTCGGCTTGATGTTGCCAATAACAAGGCGGTATTGAAGTTCCTGAGCATTTGGAAGTTTGAAAATAGAGACTACTTTATTTATATTCTCAGTATTGAAAGTAAGTTTTAGTTTTTTGAAACGTTTTTCTAAAAGATCTTTTCCTTTTTCAGAGATTTTTCTTTTTTCTTCTTTGAGCGCAGCTTTAATTTTTGCTTTTGCCTTGGCCGTTACCACGTAATGGAGCCATTCCTGCTTTGGCACTTGTTTTCCTGATGTCAGAATTTCCACCTGGTCTCCACCTTTGAGTTCGTAACTGAGCGGCACTAATCTGTGATTTACTTTTGCGCCAATACACTGCTCGCCCACTTTTGTGTGAATGTCGAATGCAAAATCAAGTGCGGTAGCTTTTACCGGAACCGTTTTCATTTCTCCTTTGGGAGTAAATACGAAAATTTCATCCGCAAAAAGATTCAGCTTGAAATCGTCTAAAAAATCGAGTGCGTTTTCATCAGCGCTTTCGAGCATGTGTCGGATTCGTTTGAGCCATTCATCAAATTGAGTTTCTTTATCAACGGCATCTTCAGTGCCGGTTTTATACCGCCAGTGCGCGGCAAATCCACGTTCGGCAATATCATCCATGCGCTCGGAACGGATCTGAATTTCCACCCATTTCCCTTCCGGGCCCATTACCGTGGTGTGAAGCGCTTCGTAGCCGTTTGCTTTCGGGGTGGAAACCCAATCGCGCAGCCGTTCAGGGTTCGGGTAGTAAAAATCTGTGACAACTGAATATACTCTCCAGCAATCTGTTTTTTCAGTTTCTTCTTTTGTATCGATAATGATCCGTATCGCAAAAATGTCGTACACTTCTTCAAAAGGAAGATTCTTGGTGCGCATCTTGTGATAGATGGAGAAAATAGATTTTGCCCTGCCAAAAAGTCTGAATTTGAATCCGTTCTCGAGCAACGCTTCAAGAATCGGATCAATAAATTTCGTAATGTATTTTTTTCGTTCAGGTTCGGACTCTTGTAATTTTTGTTCAATAGTATTGTAAACTTCCGGCTCTGTATATTTCAACCCTAGATCTTCCAACTCAGTTTTTAAGGCGTTCAATCCCAGTCGGTGAGCCAGAGGAGCATAGAGATACAATGTTTCGGAGGCAATCTTGCGCTGTTGGTGCTCGCTCATAGAATTGAGTGTGCGCATGTTGTGCAGGCGGTCTGCGAGTTTGATGAGGATCACGCGTACATCGTCTGACAGCGTGAGCAGCATTTTTCGGAAATTCTCTGCCTGTATTGAAAAGTTGGTTGGGTCGATTACCTCAACACCTTTTATTTTTGTAAGACCGTCAATGATCTTTGCCACTTTTTCTCCGAACATTCCCTGCAAATCGGCAAGAGTAATGTCGGTGTCTTCCACCACATCGTGCAGCAGTGCGCAAATGACAGAAGTGGCGCCAAGTCCGATTTCTTCCGCGCAGATCTGAGCAACGGCAATAGGATGATAGATATACGGCTCGCCTGATTTTCTCCTCACATCCTGATGCGCTTCCAACGCCACATCAAATGCCTTGCGAATCATCAGCTTGTCGTTCTTGTCAAGTTTTCTGCGGCAGGACCGTAAAAGATCGCGATAACGCTTCAGAAGTTCTTTTTTTTCTTCTTCTGTGTTTATAATAGGTGCTTGAACTGCTTTTGCCATAAAAGAATTTATCTCCTTACAAAGTTATGAATTTTTATGGGCGGTTTGTCTCCTTTAATAATGGGGGCGCAGACAAAGCAGAGGGAGATTTTTTTTGTATCCTTAATGGGATAAACTACAACTGAAACTTTAAGTAAGTTATTTTTTTTCCTTTGTCAGTAAATAGTTTCTCGTAATGGGTTTTTAATTCTGTTGCCTCAGCCCAGTTCTCTCCAAAGTTAGATTCAGAATATAAATCAGCAGTTGAATAAATTTTAGTGAACTTGTTCTCTGCAATGACTTCCAGTGTAAATTCATGGAGTTCCAAACTGTCAGTTTTGAGATGAATGATTCCTCCTTGTTGTAAAATATTTTTATAACGGTTCAGGAAAATCAGATGCGTCAACCGTTTTTTTTCTTTGTTGGGCTGAGGATCAGGGAAGGTTATCCATATTTCGCTTACTTCATCTTTTTCAAAACAGCCTTCGATGAATTCAACTTGTGTGCGAAGGAAGGAAACGTTTTTCAGATTTTTTTCCTGTGCGTTCTTTGATCCTCTCCAGATCCGCGCTCCTTTTATATCAACACCGATGAAATTTTTGTTGGGATATCTTTCTGCAAGTCCTATGGAGTATTCGCCTTTTCCGCAGCCAAGTTCCAGCACGATCGGATTGTTGTTTTTGAAGTACTCTTTGTTCCACTTCCCTTTTAGTTTGAAATTATTTTCTCTTTCATTAAACAGAAATTCATGCACGTTCGCGAAAGTGCGAAGTTCTGCAAAGCGTTGTAGTTTGTTCTTGGGCATAGATTGCGAATTTACAATTTACCGTCATTGCGAGCGAAGCGAAGAATCTCATAATAAGGAATTTATTCTGTGAGATTGCTTCGTTATCCTGAAGCAGGATTCCTCGCAATGACGTAATTTCGCAATCAAGATGCGAATTTTAATTGCGCCACTAGACTGGGGATTAGGACATGCCACACGATGTATTCCTATTATAAAGTATTTGCTGGAGAAGAAACACGAAGTTGTTATAGGGGCTGATGGCAGGCCGCTTCAGCTTCTGAAAAAAGAGTTTCCCTCCCTTGAGTTTGTGGTGATGCCATGCTATAATATTTCTTATTCGAGGAATGTCTTCATGGTTTTTAAAATGGCTGTGCAGATCCCAAAGATCTTATTAGGTATAAACCGCGAACATGCACTGCTAAAGAAAATCATCAAAGAGAAAAGAATTGATGCAGTAATTTCTGATAATCGTTTTGGTTTGTGGAGCAGGGAAGTTCCTTGTGTTTTTATTACGCATCAGCTGATGGTGAAATCTCCGTTTGGAGAAAAAATAATTCATCGGTTGAATGTAAATTATATTTCAAAATACTCTGAGTGCTGGATTCCGGATCAACCACCCCTGTCCCTCCTTGACAAGGAGGGGAGCTTAACAGCTGGTTTGACAGGGGATTTGTCTCATAAGTTTTCGTTGCCGAAGAATGCGAAGTTTATTGGAGTGCTTTCAAGATTTGAATCCCCCCAGCCCCCTTTACAAGGGGGAGATAAACGTCATCTCCTAATTATATTATCAGGACCGGAACCGCAGCGGACGATGTTTGAGAAGGAGATACTAGAGCAAATAAAAAAAAATCCTATTTTATCCCTCTTTTTAAGGGGGAGTTTGATTGTGCAAGGGATTACGGAAAGAAATGAGCGAAAAAAAATCTCCAAGAATGTTGAGATTGTTTCGCATCTTACTTCTGATGCATTACAAAAGGAAATTCTTTCTTCAGAAATTATTCTGAGTCGTCCTGGATATTCAACGGTGATGGATATGGCAGTTTTGGGCAAGAAAGCGATCTTTGTTCCTACACCCGGGCAAACTGAGCAGGAATATCTCGCTGATTATTTTTCGGAAAAGAAAATTGCCTATTCGGTTTTGCAAAAGAAGTTTGATTTGAATATTGCATTGAAGGAATCTGAGAAGTATTCAGGTTTTACGCAAAAGTATTCGGAAAAAGAATTTGAAAAAGTGGTTGATGATTTCTTAAAGTTATTAAACCACCCCCTGACCCCTCCTTGAAATAAGGAGGGGAGGGGAGCTAAACAGCCTTTTTAAGT
Organism: Bacteroidota bacterium; assembly: GCA_016213435.1. Lineage (GTDB taxonomy): Bacteria > Bacteroidota > Bacteroidia > Palsa-948 > Palsa-948 > Palsa-948. Next base: position 14,339 of record JACRAL010000212.1, on the reverse strand, counting down.
GTAAACGAAAACACCGAGCCAACACCTTCGGTACTCATCACTTCAATGCTTTGTCCGTGTGCTTCAAGAATATGTTTCACGATGGAGAGTCCAAGCCCTGTTCCTCCCTGTTCGCGTGAGCGGGATTTGTCAGCGCGGTAAAACCGTTCAAAGATCCTAGTCAAGTGTTCTTTTGGTATCCCGATTCCTGTGTCTGCAACTTCAGTGATTATTTTTTCTCCTATATCCGAAATCTTGATGGTAGTCTTCCCGTTCGCTTTTCCGTATCGCAGGGAATTCACAACAAGATTAACCAGCACTTGCCGGATTCTGAACCTGTCTGCTGAAACAAAATAGGAATGCGATGGATCATTGGAAAGTTCAAACGATATTTGTTTCTCTTTCGCTTTCAGTTCCTGCGAGTCTATCACATCTTTTGCAAGTGCGACAATGTCAAAGCGCTCTTCTTCGATTTCCAGTTCTCCTTTTTCAAGTTGGGTGATTGTTTGCAGATCTTCCACGATGGCAATCATTCTGTCCACGCTTTTTTCTGCGCGTTTCAGATAATCCCGGTTGATGGTTTTGTCTTCTAATCCTCCGTCCAGCAGTGTGGAAATATATCCCTGAATGTTGAAAATGGGAGTTTTTAGCTCGTGAGAAACATTTCCGAGAAAGTCTTTGCGGTAGTTCTCCAGTTTTTCTAATTGTTCGATCTCTGCTTTGCGTTCATCAGACCATGCTTTTACTTGTTGTTCTAATTCAGAGAGAGCGTTGTTTGAGGTTGGAAATTTGTTGTTTGGTGTGTGTTGTGATTTGATTTGGGTGGATATTTTTTTAAGCTTTCTGAAAATAATAAATCGCACAATGCTCCAGATAAATAAAGTTGAGAAAAGAAATGTGAGTGCAATAATAGTAATGATATTCATTTTTAGAATTCGAATTTATATCCTACACCTTTTACGGTTTTAAAATAATCATCGCCAATTTTCTCGCGGAGTTTTCGTATGTGAACATCAATTGTTCGGTCACCCACGATCACATCATCACCCCAGACTTTCTGAAGGATTTCATCGCGCTTGAAAACTTTTCCCGGTTTTGAAATCAGTAAATACAAAAGGTCAAATTCTTTTTTCGGGAAAACTATTTTTATTCCTTCTTTCTCCACAAGATGTTTTTCTTTGTCAATTTTTATTCCGGATAGTTCAATGATGTTTGAAGCGAGATTTTTTTCAACTCTCCGCAACAACGCCTTCACTCTGCTGACAAACACATTCGGCTTAATGGGTTTTGTGATGTAATCATCTGCTCCGGAGTCAAATCCTGTTATCTGGGAATAATCTTCATTACGCGCGGTTAAAAAAGCAATCATTACATTTTTTAAACTTGAGATTTTTCTCAGTTCTCGGCACACTTCCATGCCGTCCATTTCGGGCATCATTAAATCAAGTATAATGAGTTCAGGATTTTCTTTTTTTGCTGTAGAAATTGCATCCCTCCCGTTGGATGCAGTGAAAATAGTATAGCCTTCTCTTTTTAAATTGTATCCAAGGAATTCAAGGATATCCGGTTCGTCATCAACCAAAAGAATTTTATGTGCGGTGGAAGTCATGGAATGTATTTGAAGTAAAGGTAATGTTTGAACTGATTCGCCTAAAGCCTGAGCACAAGAGAAAGATTAATGGCTCTTCCGTCAATGGGTCCCCATAAAGGTTTGAAAGTGGGATTGCGTATTGGCGGAAAAACGATTGATTCAGATCTTGTTTGTCTTGCGTCCAGCAGATTTTCGCAGTTGAGAACTATGGATGCATGCTTGAATTTCTTTTCTATCATAGCAGCGATAAAAAAATAATCAGGCGTGCGCGTGGCATCTTCCCTATATTGGAATCCCGTGTAAGAACCTTCGAGTCCAAAGCGCCATTTACCTTCTATTTCATAGGTGATAACGGTTGCGGCTCTGTTTCTTGGAGTGAGCGTAATGTATTTCTGTGTAAGATTATATTCCTGTCTTGCCATCGTGTAGGTGTAGCCGAAATAAATTTCCAAATCTTCTATTTTCATGCGTACGTAAGTGTCCCATCCCATAGAGGTGACAGGTTTGTTTTCATTATGGAAACTTGTAGTTCCAATCATGTCCATGGAAGAAAGTACAGGGCGATTTATTTGTGTATAGAAGAAAGCGTGATTGATGGAAAGAGAGGCGTTTTCACCGATTCTTGTTTTATAATTTATTTCAAGATTTGATCCGATCGATTTTTCTGGTTTTACAGAATCGGCAATGGGAGCAACTTTCCTCAGATCATGTTCTGTGTTTTGTTCAGCAAGAGGAGAAGGAGTGATATAGCCAAACCCAATTCCGGCACGGGAATACCAGTGTTCGCTCAGTTTGTAAAGCGCTGCGATTCCGGGTAGAATAAAAATTCCATAGCGCGAATGATAGTCGGTTCTTAGTCCTGCTTCAGCAAAAAGTTTTTCTTTCCATTTGAATGTGTTTTGTACAAAAACTCCAAGAGTGTAATAGTTATAATCATTCAGCAGAGCAGAGTCTTTTTTGCTTTTTGTAAAAACATCTGATTTGTAATTTACCCCGAACACAAGATCGTTTTTACTTCTGGGAATCAAATAGGAAATTTCTCCGTAGCTGTTTATCTGTGTGCCTGCAAAGCGATATTGATTTGTTTGGAGTGTGTGGTCATAGAAATTCGCACATCCTTTTGCGATCAAACTATTTTTATTTGAGGCGACATGAGTGAAAACGAAATCTCCTGTGTTTCTTTTCGAAGTGTTCTCTTCAAAAAACGTGTGAGCTGTATCCGTTTCTTTTTTCAATACTTTCATATCACCGCCTTTTCTGTTTTCAAAAGTGGAGGAAGCGCCAAGCATCAAGCTTGTCTTAGGATCTATGTAATAGAAAAATTTTGGATGAAAAACGATATTTCGAATCTCAGGCACATCTGAGAATCCGTCTTTGTTTACATCCACTGCATTTTGCCGCGTGCCTCCGGCAAATAATGTCATTCCTGTTTTGTTTTTTCGTGCAGAATAAAATCCATTGATGTTTGATTCCGTAAGTGTGGATTGATTGAGCGTAACTATTCCCTCCGGTTTTTCTCCCGGTTGTTTTGAAACTAAGTTAATGATCCCTCCTATAGCTCCTCCGCCATAAAGAGTGGATGCAGAACCTTTGATGATCTCAATTTGCCTGAGGTCGAGTGGGGGAATTTGCATGATGCCGAAACTTCCGGAGAATCCCTCGAAGAGGGGAAGTCCATCGCGCAGGGTCTGAGTATATTTTCCGCCAAGACCTTGAATGCGGATGTTTGAGTTGGCGCTCACTGCCGAACTTTGCTGTATCTGAATTCCGGAGATATCTCCGAGTAAACTTGATATGTTTCCTGGTTTGATGGTGTTTTCTTCATTCATATCTTCCGTTCCGAGCACTTCTACTTTCATAGGTGCATCGTCCATTCTCGCGTTGGTGCGTGTGGCAGTTACGGTAACTTCCTCGATCGTATTTTGATCGGGGGCAAGAAAAACAGTATGCGAACTGTCATTCGGAAGACGGATGAAAATATTTTTTGATTTATATCCGATATAACTGAATTTTATTTCCTGTTTCCCGTTCGGAATGTTTTGAAGTGCAATTTTTCCATTTGCATCTGTTGAACCGCCAATCTTGCTCTCAGCAATTCTTATTGAAACACCGGGCAATCCATCCTGAGTTACGCTGTCTTTAACCAGAATAGTGACACGGTTCTGAGTTTTCCCGGCAAGAAAAGAGATTAAAAAGAATAGGGTCAGAATTAAGTTCTTTCTCATAGATGGCAAATGTACGCTTCCTGAATATATTTTGAAGGACTATTTTTAAATTAACATTGTCTTAACATTGGAAAGTAAAACAGTGCGCACATTTGCATCAAATAAAACAACATTATGAATACAAACAAACAAATTTTTAAAACACTTGCAATAGCAACATTAATTTTTTGCGTAAGGACATCTTATTCTCAAGACACCACTAAAGCAAAACCTGAATTTAAACCATCCGGTAAGGTATGGGGATATGCTTTTGGAGATTACTTTATGAAAATGCACGCAGACTCCCTTAATAGAGGGAAAACGCAGTATGCCAATATGCCTAACAATTCCAATGCGTTTGAATTCAGACGTGTTTATCTTGGCTACAACTACGACATCAGTGAAAAGTTTTCAAGCGAGTTCTTATTGTCGTACGAAGGACAAACGTTGAGTGATAACGCTACGCGAACCGTATTTATTAAAGCCGCCAATATTCGTTGGAAAAAAATATTGCCGAATACCGATTTAATATTCGGGCAATCGGCAACTCCTGCTTTTGCCACAACTACTGAAAAGATTTGGGCTTATCGTTCGGTTGAAAAAACAATCATGGATATGAGAGGCATTGTCAGCTCAAATGATCTTGGTCTTGCCCTTCAAAGCAAACTGATTTCCAATGACAAAACCGAAGTTGGACTTCATCTTATGGTTGGTAATGGCACTGCCCAGAAATTAGAATTTGACCGCTTTAAAAAAATATATGGAGGAGTGTATGCGCTGGTAATGAATAAGAAGATACTTATTGATTTATATGGAGATTATAACCGCGACCAGAACGATCCCTATCATAAAAGTAAAATAACGATGAAAGCAGCTTTTGCTTACACCTCCGATATGATCACTGCCGGAGTGGAGCTGTATAATCAGACTCAAGAGCATTATGCGATCAAGGCAGATTCTGCAACCGGGAAAAAAGATACTGCCAATGTGATGTCTTTCGGGGCTTCTGTTTTTGTTAAAGGCAGAATTATTAAAGACAAGCTTGGCTATTTTGCCCGATATGATATGTATAATCCTGATAATACGTTCGGTGCTGATAAGTATTATTTCAGCGGTGGCTTGCCAAATACAGAATCATTTATCACTGCCGGATTAGATTATACTCCTGTGAAAAATGTGCATATCATGCCAAACATCTGGTACAATTCATATTCCAGTCGTGTGAAAAATAGCTCCGGTCTTACAAAGAATGATTATGACATGGTGGCTCGCCTCACTTTTTATTACCTATTCAAATAACTTAACATTGGCTTAACATTGATAAATTTTAAAACAGTTTTCTTTGTACCGAAATTCTAAATATAAAAATCATTAATCTTAAATATACTATGGCAAACATTCTTCAGTTCTTTATTCCACAAGACAAGAAATTCTTTCCGCTCTTTGAACAGGCATCCGGCAATCTGCATGCAATTTCAAAAGTGTTAGTGGATATGGTAAACGCACCCACTTCAGAAAAGCGCAAGGAGCTCATCAAGGAGATAGAACGCCTTGAGCACGTGGGCGATAATGTAACACACGAAATATTCAATGAACTCAGTTCTAATTTCATTACCCCTTTTGACCGCGAAGACATTCACGAGCTGGTTTCATCGGTAGATGACATTGTGGACTTTATTCATGGTTCTGCCAAGCGCATTGAACTTTACAAGATCGAATCCATTCCTGACAATGTGATAAAACTGGCTGAGCTTGTTCTCAGTGGAGCGGAAGAACTCCACAACGCAATGGTGGGTTTGCGTGATATGAAAAATGCAGGAAAGATCCGCGAAGCTTGCGTAAGAATCAACAGCATTGAAAACCATGCGGATGATATTTTCGATATGAGCATTGCACGCCTTTTCGAAGAAGAAAAGGATGCTGTCAAAATAATCAAGATGAAAGAAGTGTACGGGGCTCTTGAAGCCGCCACCGATATGTGCGAAGACGCAGCAAACGCCATTTCAAGCATCGTAATTAAATACGCATAAAAAGAATATATATGACACTATTAATTATCGTAATTGTTCTCGCTCTTGTGTTTGATTACATCAACGGATTTCATGATGCGGCAAATTCCATTGCCACCGTTGTATCAACCAAAGTGCTTTCTCCTTTTAAGGCAGTTTTGTGGGCGGCATTTTTCAATGCAGTGGTCTTGTTTCTCTGTCAGCATAAATTTTTAGGATTTGAATTTAAAGTAGCAGATACAGTAGCCAAAATTGTAAAGACAGAAGCTATTACAATGACGGTAATCCTTGCAGGACTTCTTTCTGCTATTTTCTGGAATCTTCTTACCTGGTGGAAAGGAATTCCCAGCAGTTCCTCTCACACGCTGCTGGGTGGATTTGCTGGTGCAGCAGTTGCAAAAGCAGGTTTTGGTGTGTTGGCGGACGTTGGAAAAATTTACATAACACTCGGTTTTATTTTTCTTGCTCCGCTTATCGGAATGATTTTGGCTTATATCCTAACAGTGATTATTATGAATGTTTGCAAGAAGGCTAATCCAAGCAGGGCAGATAATTGGTTCAAGCGATTGCAACTTGTTTCTTCTGCGGCATTCAGTCTTGGACATGGTGCCAATGATGCGCAGAAGGTAATGGGAATCATTGCAGCTGCCATGCTTGTGTTTGCAAACACTGCCAGTAAAGATGATTATGCAAAACATACATGGACGCATGTGAAAACTGCTTATAAAATAGATACTGCTTATTACGCGCTTGATTCCACCAAACTTAGTGCGGATACTATTGACGGAAAGGCGATGTTTATGGCGGAGAAGAGTAATTTCGAAAAGAAAGGAAAAGCAAAAGACAAAAATTATATCGGAGTAAAGGGTTCTGAACTTGCCACTATCATGAGAGAGGGAAAAGAATTCTGCATAGCTCCTCAGGCATCCTTTGTTGAGATAAGCAAACTGAAACCGAAAAAAGATATTGCTGATATTCCATATTGGGTTCAGTATGCCTGTTTTCTTGCCATTGGATTGGGAACATTATCGGGAGGGTGGCGCATCATCAAAACCATGGGTACCCGCATCACCAAAGTAACTCCTCTCGAAGGTGTTGCTGCTGAAACAGCAGGGTCAATCACATTGTATCTTACACAATTCTTTGGAATTCCGGTAAGCACCACGCATACAATCACAGGTTCCATAGTTGGAGTAGGAGTGGCAAAAAGAGTGTCTGCTGTGCGTTGGGGAGTTACACGTTCCCTTCTTGTTGCATGGATTCTTACTATTCCGGTTTCGGGAACAATTGCTGCGCTGATGTACTGGCTGTTGAACGCTGTGCTGTAATCTGGGCAGCAAAACCCATCATCCGGGCAACAGAACCCATCATCTGGGCAGCAAAATCCATCATCCGGGCAACAGAACCCATCATCCGGGCAACAGAACCCATTATCTGGGCAGCAAAACCCATTATCTGGGCAGCAAAACCCATTATATGGGCAACAGAACCCATTATCTGGGCAGCAAAACTCATTATCTGAGCCCAAACCATCAAAAAATCAATAATTTACGATTTACGCATCTTACTTATCTTGTCTTTGTGTCACTCACTTTTCTATCCAATGGCAGACATTTTTCCTATGAAGAATTCATATCGTGTCAGGTTGGCAAAATAATTCAGTTTTAAGCCAATGGCATAATGATTGAAAGCCCCTCTGCGGTCTCCCAAATGGGAGAAAATCAACAATGAAACAAAAACAAAACAATAATTAACAAAGTCCTTCAACTCCACCTACGGTGGCAACTTACAGTTGTCTTCGGGAAGGTTGGGATGGGCTCTTAAAAAACAATTTATGGGAAAGATCATCGGAATTGACTTAGGAACAACCAACAGCTGCGTAGCCGTGATGGAAGGCAGCGATCCGGTTGTGATACCGAACAGCGAAGGAAAGAGAACCACTCCTTCCATCGTTGCATTTGTGAAAGACGGAGAGCGTAAAGTGGGAGACCCTGCAAAACGCCAAGCCGTTACAAATCCAAAACACACTGTGGGTTCTATCAAGCGTTTCATGGGACATACCTTTGACGAGGTTACCAACGAAATGAAATACGTTCCTTACACTGTGGTGAAAGGAGATGGAGGAGTACCGCGCGTTCAGATTGACGACCGCAAGTATTCCGCTCAGGAAATTTCGGCACTTATTCTTCAGAAGATGAAGAAGACCGCTGAAGATTATTTGGGACAGGAAGTTACCGAAGCGGTCATCACCGTTCCGGCTTACTTCAACGATTCTCAAAGACAAGCAACCAAAGAAGCAGGCGAAATTGCCGGCTTAACCGTAAAACGTATCATCAACGAACCTACAGCAGCAGCGCTTGCTTACGGTTTAGATAAAAAAGGAAAGGACAGCAAAGTTGCGGTGTTCGACCTTGGAGGAGGAACTTTTGATATTTCTGTTCTTGAATTAGGAGACGGAGTGTTTGAAGTAAAATCTACCAACGGTGATACTCACCTTGGCGGAGACGACTTCGACCAGAAGATCATTGACTTCCTTGCTGACGAATTCAAAAAAGACGAAGGCATTGACTTGAGAAAAGACCCGATGGCGCTTCAGCGTTTGAAAGAAGCTGCCGAGAAAGCAAAGATCGAACTGTCTTCTTCCACAGAAACAGAAATTAATTTGCCTTACATCATGCCCGTTGATGGTGTTCCAAAGCACTTGGTGAAAAAATTAACGCAAGCAAAGTTTGAGCAGATGTGCGATGACTTATTGCAGCGCGCTCTTGAGCCATGCAAGAAAGCATTGAAAGATGCCGGGCTTTCTACAACAGACATCAATGAAGTGATTTTGGTAGGCGGTATGACCCGTATGCCGAAAGTACAGAAGATTGTTAAGGATTTCTTCGGAAAGGAACCACACAAAGGTGTGAATCCTGACGAAGTGGTAGCGGTGGGCGCAGCAATACAAGGCGGAGTATTAACAGGAGAAGTAAAGGATGTACTCCTGTTGGATGTTACTCCTCTCTCCCTCGGAATCGAAACAATGGGCGGTGTGATGACAAAGCTTATCGAAGCGAACACCACCATCCCAAGTAAAAAATCAGAAACGTTCTCAACCGCTGCGGATAACCAGCCCTCTGTGGAAATTCACATCATGCAGGGAGAACGCCCCATGGCAAAGGACAACCGCGCACTGGGAAGATTTATCCTGGACGGAATTCCACCCGCACCTCGCGGAGTGCCTCAGATCGAAGTGATCTTTGACATTGACGCAAACGGAATACTGCATGTAACGGCAAAGGACAAAGCCACCGGAAAATCTCAGAACATACGCATTGAAGCAAAGAGCGGACTGAGCGAAGCGGAAATTAAGAAGATGAAAGCTGAGGCTGAGGCTAATGCAGAGAGCGATAAAAAAGCAAAAGAAGAAGCAGATAAGATAAACTCTGCTGATGCAATGATCTTTCAGACCGAAAAACAAATGAAAGAGTTTGGAGATAAAGTTCCTGCGGATAAAAAAGGAGCCATTGAAACCGCTCTGAACGACCTGAAAGCAGCACATGCCGCACGCGACATTGCAAAGATAGATACCACGCTTGCCGCACTGAACACCGTATGGCACGCAGCATCTGAGGAAATATATAAAGCGCAACAAGCTGCCCAGCCCGGAGCAGGTGGAACAGAACAGCCACATGCAGGCAACGGACACGCTAATGGCGATGCTAAAAAGGATGAAGCTGTAACCGATGTGGATTTTGAAGAAGTGAAGGATGATAAGAAGAAATAAAATAGATAATTAAAATGAAAAGAGGCGTAGCCGAAAAACCTTGAAAAGAGTAGGCGAAATAATCAATTTAAATTACAATGAATGAAGAACATTCAAATGTAGAACACAATGGACGAACTTATTCAATTAGTTTGGATAAAGTTGGATATGTTTGGTTTGAGGACGAGAAGGGAGTTCCAACCAATTATGGACAAGGAAGAGCAAGATCAATTGAAGATGCTGAAAAGGTAGCAAAGTCAATGTTGAAAGCTTCTGGAAGATAAATTCCAGCATTCAGGTAAAAATAAACCTCAGAGAAATCTGGGGTTTGTTTTTTTAATACTTTTGTCAATATGAAAAAATTAAAAACTGGTGATACAGTTGAGCTAAAATCGGGCAGCCCCAAAATGACCGTGCGTAATTATTCTTCAAAATCTTCTAAAGGAAAAATGGTTTCTTGTCAGTGGTACGATTATAACTCATATGAATTCAAGAAGTGTGATTTTTTAGAAGGACAATTGCAGTTAAAAGAATCTGAAATGCCAGAAGCACCAGAAGCAGAAAAAGAAATGGTGTGATAAACTCTCCATTTAGCTAATTAATCCTTATTTTATTTACATTGTCTTCTGTCTCTATCCATAATACAGTCAATAGTGTTATTTTTTGGATTTTTTATTACTAATACTCTTACGCAGTTTTTTAGGTTCAGATATAAAAATACTGTTTCAATTTGCATTTTCATTATATACCCTAATTTGACAAATTCAATTGTCTCATATTTTTCCCAATTATCGGTATATGAATCTTGCCATTTCAGAGTTTGTAATTCTAATTCTTCTTGACTACATATTTGAAGTCCTTTTTTTTCGGAATGTTTTATGCTGTCATTTTTATGGTTTAACAAAAGTTCTTGTTCGTATTCTTTAATTGATTTTCTTGAGGTTTTCGTTTGAGATAATAGAATAGAGGAACTTAATGCAAAACAAATAGTAAGGATATAATATTTCATTGTTTAAGATTTATGCGTTAAATTATTAAACTTTTTTGTTGAGTTGTACAATGCAAAGATATTCAAAACCCAGTACGCGCTAAGTTGTATTTGTTGTTGAGTACCCGCTAAGCCCCGTAGCCGCTAAGTTGTATTTGTCGTTTCGTACCCGCGAAGTTCCAACTTCGTGGGTGAGTAGTTTGTAAGCTGTGCTTACTGTTGCAGCAAAAAACCCCCGCTGCCACGGATTTGTCTTTATAAAAAGAAAAATAATATTAGAAGGGTTGGTCGGGATTTAGCTCGGATGTTGGTTTGGTAATCTCGACCAAAGAGAAGCGGGATTTAATCCCGATAGCTATCGGGATCTACTTCCTGCCTGAGCAAAATGTAATCTGAGCTTACGAAAAACAAAAGCACCAAGCAAGACATCCTGCCTATGCAGAAGTGTTAATTTAACGCGCGCAGAATCTATGCGCCACATTGTCTTATTTTCTTTCGTGGCATCATCATTGAATACGGCTTTATTGTACCTTTAAACCTTAACTTTCATTCTTTTAAACTGTCTATATGAATTCTTTTGAGTCAGAGGACCTTCGTTTAAGCCCCATAATTGAAGACGATGCCGAACTCATCCCGCTTCTGAGCACGGAAGACGAGGAGCAGATGAATGCCGAAAAGTTTCCGGAAGAACTTCCCATCCTTCCGCTTCGCAACACGGTTCTGTTTCCCGGTGTGGTGATTCCCATTACTGTTGGCAGGGATAAATCTATTCGTCTCATCAAAGATGCTTACAAAGGAAATAAAACCATAGGCGTTGTTTCTCAGAAGAACGACAAGACCGAAGATCCTTCGCTGGAGGAATTGAATAACATCGGCACAATTGCCTTTCTGGTAAAGATGTTCCGCATGCCCGATGGAAACACCACGGTTATCATTCAAGGGAAAAGAAGATTCGAACTCAAGGAACTCACGCAGGTGGAACCATACCTGAAAGCAAAGATCGGAGAGTTCAAAGAAGAAAAGCCAATTGCGGGCGACAAAGAGTTTGATGCCATTGTGGGTTCGCTGAAAGATACTTCGCAACAGATTATTAAAAACTCTCCGAACATTCCTTCGGAAGCTTCCTTTGCAATAAAGAATATTGACAGTCCTTCCTTCCTCATCAATTTTATTTCTTCCAACGCAAACATTCCTGTTTCGGAAAAACAAAAACTGCTGGAAGTCCTCAATCAGAAAGAGCGCGCCACGCTTCTGCTGGGGCACCTTTCCAAAGAGTTGCAAATGCTGGAACTAAAGAACCAGATACAGAGCAAAGTGAAAGTGGACATTGACAAACAGCAGCGCGAATATTTCCTGCATCAGCAGATGAAAACCATTCAGGAAGAACTGGGCGGAAATTCATTTGAGCAGCAGCTGGAAGATCTCAAGAAGAAATCGAAAGAAAAAAAGTGGCCGGAAGAAGTTGCTAAGCTGTTTGAGAAAGAACTCAAAAAACTGGAGCGCATTAACCCCAACGCTGCAGAATATTCGGTGCAGACAAATTACCTGGAAACACTCGTTGACCTCCCTTGGAATGAATACACTGCCGATATTTTTGACCTTAAGAAAGCCAAAAAGATTCTCGATCACGATCATTACGGCATGGAGAAGATCAAGGAGCGAATACTCGAACATCTGGCAGTTCTTAAGTTGAAAAGTTTAGCGGAGCAAAAGAAAGGCGCGCGAAACAGTTCTCCTATTTTATGTCTGGTAGGTCCTCCGGGAGTAGGAAAAACATCGCTCGGAAAATCCATTGCCACCGCACTTGGAAGAAAATATGTGCGCGTTTCTTTGGGCGGATTGAAAGACGAAGCAGAAATAAGAGGACACCGAAGGACCTATATTGGCGCTATGCCCGGCAGAGTGATTAAAGGAATTCAGAAAGCAAAATCATCCAATCCTGTTTTTATGCTGGATGAAATTGATAAAGTAGGAAGCGATTATCACGGAGATCCTTCTTCCGCGTTGCTCGAAGTGCTGGATCCGGAACAGAACAATTCTTTCCATGATAATTTTATTGAAGTGGATTATGATCTCTCTAAAGTGATGTTCATCGCTACGGCAAACACGCTGAGCACCATTCAGCCCGCTTTGCGCGATAGGATGGAGATCATTGAAATGACAGGATACTCCGTGGAAGAGAAAATAGAAATTGCAAAAAGATATTTGATTCCAAAACAATTGGAAGAAAACGGAATTCAGAAGCGAATAGCCATAAGCGATAAGGTATTAGAAAAAATAATTGAGAATTATACCCGTGAATCGGGTGTGCGTTTGCTTGAAAAAACAATTGCAAAAGTTTCCCGTCATATAGCAAAAAACATTGCTATGAAAACCGTCCCCCTTGTAAAGGGGGGCAAGGGGGGATTGGCTGTTACCGAAGATAACTTAACCACCATCCTCGGTCCTGCGCATCCCAAAGAACATTACCAGGATGCCGGAGTTCCCGGTGTGGTGATAGGCCTTGCCTGGACGCCCGTTGGCGGAGATATTCTTTTCATTGAAACAAGTTTGAGCACAGGAAAAGGAAAACTCACCCTCACCGGAAACCTGGGTGATGTGATGAAAGAATCCGCAACTATTGCGCTGGAATATTTAAAATCCAAAGCTGACACGATGGGAATTGCGGCTGAAGATTTTGCAAACAAAAACATTCACATACACGTGCCCGAAGGCGCAACGCCCAAGGACGGACCGAGTGCCGGAATTGCCATGCTCACTGCGCTTGCTTCTGCCTTTACAGGAAAGAAAGTGAAGAAGTTTTTAGCGATGACAGGAGAAATCACTTTGCGTGGAAGAGTATTGCCCGTTGGAGGAATCAAAGAAAAGATACTTGCTGCAAAGCGTGCAGATATTAAAGAGATCATCCTTTCTGAAGAGAACCGCAAAGACATTGATGAAATAAACAAAGAGTTCTTGAAAGGGCTTACCTTCCATTATGTATCGAACATGATGGATGTGTTGGGGATTGCGCTGCCGATACCCAAAGGGTCTAACGGAAAGAGTACAGAAAAGAAAAAAGAAGCGGTTGCATGAGACTTTGCCTCACCCCTGCCCCTCTCTGAAGGAGAGGGGTTCAAAGTCCTTCTCCTTTGGAGAAGGATTTAGGATGAGGCGATAACGGGGATTGCACTGCCAATGAAAAATATTTTTGCAAGTTGATTGCATGTATGATTTTCCTAAATTACATTCTCTGTTTATAATATCAAAATCTTTAATTATTATTTTTAGCAATCATTATTAATTGCAATGATTATTCGCACTCCAAAAATTATAATAATTGGCAATGGATTTGACTTAAATCTAGGATTAAAAACAGCATACTCTGATTTTACCAACAGCTACTATTTTGCAAGCCTAATTAATAATAACTTCTGTAATTATTTAAGGGGAAAACAAGAGTTGGATAACGGAAACTGGATTGATATTGAAAATGAACTATCTACTTATTCTAAAATAAAATCTGATAGTTTTGAACGTGATTTCTTATCCCTATCGTCAGCATTAATACAATATCTTTTAGAGATAGATTATAATGAAATAGATAAAAGATCTATTGCTTATTCCCTATTGAAAAAAAATATCAATCAAGATTTTTTTATTTACGATTATAATTATACGAATACAGTATATGAGCTACTTAGTTCGCGTGTAAAAAAGGATTTTTAGACATTTGAATAGTAAGAATATTCTCTGCATCCATTTTTGTTTTTCATTTTGCTGAATCTCATTTTCATTTTTTATTTTATTCCATCATTTTTGCTAACACCATTAAGTTATT
>JACRAL010000210.1 GCA_016213435.1 Bacteroidota bacterium | reverse complement strand
CAGAGCCGTAGCTCGTTCTATTTCTTTTTGGGTCATGGTAATAAAATTGAGGGTTTAGCAATTTTCCTCAACTTTATCGTTTATCTCACATCCAAAAGAGCCAATTATTCAACACCTCGTTGTGCAGTTCTGCGTACACCCATACTTTTTTCAAAAAATATTCGTTCTTCTTTTTTTGTAAATTTGATACTATTTAAAATAACTATGAAGGCAGTTATACGCTTAAAGTCTGTTTTTATTTGCTGCTTACTGCTTACTGCCTATTGCCTATTGCCTGCCCTTACTTTCTCTCAGTTTTACAATGGCTCTCAAATGGAATTCGGCAAGAATCGTGTCCAGTTCAATGAATCTCGTGCATGGCAATGGTACAAGTTTGACAAATGCAATGTGTATTTCTATATGGGAGGCAAAGAACTTGCCATCTATACTTCTCGACAGGCAAAAAAATATACTGAAAACATTGAAAAGCTTTTTGACTACAATCTAGACGATAAGGTTCTGTTTATAGTTTACAACAAGCAAAGTGATTTTAAGCAGAGCAATGTTGGATTGGAATACGAAGAGCCTACGAATATAGGAGGCGTAACAAAAATTGTCGGCTCAAAAGTTTCTCTTTACTTCAATGGTGATCACGCTGATCTTGACAAACAGATAAAAGCAGGTATTGTCGAAGTGCTCATCAACCAGATGATGTATGGTGGCAATGTAAAAGATATGGTAAAAAACTCCACACTCCTTAATCTGCCGCGCTGGTATATTCAGGGATTGGTTGCATACATTTCCAATGAATGGAATACTGACATTGACAGCCGGGTAAGAGACGGAATACTGACAAACAAATACAAAAGATTTAATGGATTGGACGGAACTGACGCTGTATTTGCCGGACATTCTATTTGGAATTACATAGCTGAAACATACGGCACATCCGTCATCTCAAACATTCTGTACATGACCAAAGTATCACGCAATGTTGAAAGTGCTTTTCTTTTTGTACTTGGAGTTTCCATGAAAACGATGACAAATGACTGGATGCAATACTATATTGATCGCTATAACAAACCGGATGAATCGAAGGATTTTCCTGAAAGATCTGTACTAAAAAAAATAAAAGGAACACGGGTTTACCAGCATTTCAAAATAAGTTCTGACGGAAATTATGCGATTTATACTACCAATGAACTAGGTCAATACAAAGTATGGCTATACGATTTCAAGAAAAAGATCCGCAAAGGAGTTCCTTTGGGAAAAGCCAAACGCATTATGAAGCATGAGAAAAAATTAGACCGCCCTGCTGATTATTCCTATCCCCTGCTTGCCTGGCACCCAAATGGAGAGTTATTCGCGATTATTACTGAAAGAAAAGGGGGATTGCTTCTCTCCTATTATACCCTTTCCAAAAAGAAATTAGAAACACTCAAAATATTCAACTTTGAAAAAATACTTGACTTCTCCTATTCTGACGATGGAAAACAATTCGTTATGTCTGCCGTGCAGAATGGGCAGAGCGATATTTATGTTTACAATGTTGCTTCAGCATCTTATGAGCAAATCACAAAAGATATTTACGATGACCTCACTCCAAAATTCATGAACGGCTCATCAAAGATTATTTTTGCTTCCAACCGTCCAAATGACACCATTCGTTTTATGAACGGATATCCGCTGAACTTATCAGAGAACCTTCAGCCGATGAATCAGAAAGACCTATTCATTTACAACTACAAACAAAAAAATCCTGTATTGAGGAGGGTAACAAATTCTCCGCTTGTAAACGAGAGTTATCCCTGCGAGTTTGACAAAGAACATTTATGTTTTCTCAGCGATGAAAACGGCATTCGTAACCGCTACCTGGGTATACTCGACAGCGCTATCTCGTATGTTGACACCACGGAACATTATCGGTATCTCACACGCAGTTACCCCATCACAAACTATTCACGCAATATTCAGGAGCAGGATATTAATCTGAAATCGAAAAAAATCAGCGAGGTGGTTTTCAATAAGAAAAAATACCGCATGTTCATAAGCGACATGCCTGATGCTACTATTCAGATGGATGTAGAATTGCAAAACACTTCTTACAAAGAGTATATTCTGAAACAATTTGCAAAAGAAAAAGTATCGCAAAAAGAAAATGAACCAAAAGTTGTTCAGAATGTGCAGGTAATTATCAAAGAGGAAAAACAATCTGTAAAAGACAGTATAGGATTTGACATTAACAATTACACCTTTGAGAATGAATCAAAAAAGGAAACGAAAACTCCTCCCTCTCCCGTTCAATCTTCTCCCGACACTACTACTGCACATGTTGCTTCTTTCCAGCTTCCTCAGCAAAGAAATTACTTCATTTTCTTCTCTACTGATTATGTAATTACTCAGCTTGATAATTCTTACCTCAACCCGGTGTATCAAAAGTTTACCGGTCCCGGTGCAATTTATCTGAATCCCGGATTCACCGGATTTTTTAAGATCGGTCTGAGCGATTTGTTTGATGATTATAAAATCACAGGCGGTGTCAGACTCTCAGGGAATCTGAACAGCAACGAATATTACATGAGCTATGAAAACCGCATGCATCGTCTAGACAAGCAACTCGTTTTGCACCGTCAGGCACTTCTGGATTTTTCTTCAGGATCATCGTCCGTAAAAATTCACACCCACGATGTACAGTATGTTCTAAAATATCCCTTCAACGAAACGTCTAGCCTGAGAGGAACCCTCAGCATTCGTGATGACAGAACCGCTTTTCTCGCTACAAACGACTATAATCTCGCACATCCGAACACTTACGAGTACTGGGGGGGAAGCAAACTGGAATATGTGTATGACGATACGCGCAAGCGCGGACTCAATGCCTATCACGGCACACGCTTAAAATTTTTTGCAGAATACTACAAGCAAATAAACAAACAAGAAACCGACATGGAAGTTGTCGGCTGCGACATCAGACATTATACAAAAATACATCGCGATTTCATCTGGGCAACCCGCTTTTCCGCAAGCACTTCTTTGGGTAAACAAAAACTTATTTATTATATGGGAGGCGTTGACAATTGGTTAAGCCCGAAATTTAACAACAGCACGCCCATTGATCTTAACCAAAACTACATGTATCAAACTCTTGCCACACCCATGCGCGGTTTCATTCAGAATATTCGCAACGGGAACAGTTTTGCACTTATAAATAATGAACTGCGCCTTCCTGTTTTTCGTTACCTGATGAACCGTCCACTCAAATCCGATTTTCTGAATAACTTTCAGATTATTGGTTTTGGAGATGTAGGGACCGCATGGACAGGTAAAACTCCATATGATGACAAAAATTCGCTATACACGCAGACCATTGGGGGTCCGCCAAGTCCGGTTACAGTTGTTGTGCAAACAAGAAGAGAACCAATCGTGGCAGGGTACGGATGGGGAATCAGAAGCCGATTGCTTGGATATTTTATGCGCCTCGACTGGGCACACGGCTGGGAAGACGGAAAAATCGGAAAGAGGGTTTTTTACTGGTCAATCTCGCTGGATTTTTAAAAACAATACAAACAATGATTAAAAAATATTTTTCAATGAATGAACTTTTTATTCTACTCTCTTTGGGGCTGATAGCCGGCATGCTCAGTGGTATGGTGGGAATTGGCGGTGGCATCATCATCGTTCCGGCACTGGTTTATTTTCTGGGATTCTCTCAGCACAGCGCTCAGGGCACAGTTCTCTTTATGTTTTTGTTCCCTATAGGAATACTTGGTGTGTTCAATTATTATCAAACGGGTAATGTAGACTGGAAAACAGCTGCTATAATGGGCATGACATTCGTAGTAGGAAGTTACTTAGGATCTAAAATAGCGATCAATATTGATCAGACATTAATGAAAAAGATTTTTGGCGTAATCATTCTGTTGATATCTCTTAAAATGCTCTTTAGCAAATAGATTTGAATGTCTCTAAAAGAAAATATCCAATCGCTTTCAGAACAATATTTATCTGAAATAATTCAGATAAGAAGGCATTTGCATGCGCATCCAGAACTTTCATTTAAGGAATACAACACATCCAAATTTATTTCCGAAAAATTAAAAGCCTGGGGAATTTCATTTAAAGATGGAATTGTAAAAACTGGAATTGTTGCAATGATAACTGGAACAAAAAAATCTTCCTCTCCAAACCCTCTCCAGAGGGGGACAGAATCCTGCATAGCATTACGAGCTGACATAGACGCACTTCCAATCACCGAATCAAATGAGTTAGAGTACAGGTCCAAAAACACGGGAGTGATGCATGCCTGCGGACACGATGTACATACTGCATCACTTCTTGGCGCTGCAAAAATTATTTCCGAACTAAAAAATGAATTCAGCGGAACGATAAAACTTATTTTTCAGCCGGGAGAAGAGAAAGCTCCAGGGGGTGCATCGCTCATGATAAAAGAAGGAGTGCTTGAAAATCCGAGGCCATACGGAATTTTTGCTCAGCATGTTTTTACTGATCTGGAAGCAGGAAAAGTAGGATTCAGAAGCGGAAAATATATGGCGAGCACAGACGAAATTTATTTAACCGTAAAAGGAAAAGGTGGACATGCAGCAATGAAAGACACTTACATAAACCCACTGTTAATAGCTTCTGAAATTCTCATTGCACTTGCATCAAAGTTTTCAATGCCCGGCTCTGGAGGGAGTAAGGGGGAGGACATTCCTACCGTTTTAGCCTTCGGAAAAATTACCGGCAATGGCGCTACCAATGTAATCCCGAATGAAGTTAAACTAGAAGGAACCTTCCGCACGATGGATGAAGTATGGAGAAAAGAAGCCCACGGTATTCTCCATCAAATTGCAGTTGCAAAAGCAAAAAGCATGGGCGGTGATTGCGAAGTAAATATACTGACCGGCTATCCCGCACTTGTTAATGATGAAAAGATGACAGGGAAAGCAAGAATACATGCAGAGAATTTCCTCGGAAAAGAAAATATAATTGATCTAGAGCTGCGAATGACAGGAGAGGATTTTTCTTTCTATGCAGAAAAAATTCCTGCTTGCTTTTATCGCCTCGGCACTGGGAATAAAGCAAAAGGAATTACCTCAGGTGTGCATACTCCCACTTTTAATATTGATGAATCCGCTCTTAAAACCGGAATGGGACTGATGGCATGGATTGCGCTCTGCGAACTCAACACAATTATGGATACTAATTTTTAGATAGAAAGAAATATAGCGCCTGTCTCATGCCATAACTATCTTCCTTAGCAGAAAGTTTGATCTTCTCTTCTCCCTCACAGAGGAAGATAAAGAACAGTTCTTGCAGATGCAGAGCGCGCATACAATGGTGAGCAGGACGAGTCAAACAGATTATATTTCAGAGACAACCTAAAAAACATATAGACAAAGATTTACATCGAAGAATCTCTTTTAACCATGAACGATTTTATTAATTTTACCAAAAAATAGAATAATGCTCATTATGTGATTTTTGTAAAGCTTAACGTCTACAGCTATCT
This sequence comes from Bacteroidota bacterium, assembly GCA_016213435.1. Taxonomy (GTDB): domain Bacteria; phylum Bacteroidota; class Bacteroidia; order Palsa-948; family Palsa-948; genus Palsa-948. Next base: position 15,619 of record JACRAL010000210.1, on the reverse strand, counting down.
GCAAATCAGCAACAATGTATACTACCTAAACTAATGAATCATTCAGAACAGAAAATTATTTCCATCGCAAAATCTGTTTTACAGAAAGAAGCAAAAAGCATTCAGGAAGCCTCACATAAGATAGGAAAAGATTTTTTTTCTGTCGTTCAATTCATTCAACGAATGAAACCTGAGAATCAAATCCTGATTTCGGGCGTTGGAAAATCCGCTGCGGTAGCTAAAAAAATATCTTCCAGCTTAAACAGCATCGGCATAAAAGCATTCTTCATTCACTGCACCGAAGCACTGCATGGCGACTGGGGCGTATTTCGCAAAGGCGATCTCGTGATCGTGATCTCTAAAAGCGGCAGCGGCTCTGAACTCATACAGTTCCTCACCTTTCTTAAAACATTTCAAACAAAGATGTTAGCAATAGTCGGAAACCTTAATTCTCCTCTGGCACATCAGACAGATTGGATTTTTGACGCTTCTGTTAAAGAAGAAGCGGATTCGCTTAAAATAATTCCCACTTCAAGCACTACCGTTGCCATGGCGTTGGGAGATGCACTGACCGGAGTGCTGGTGGATGTCCGCAATTTTAAGAAATCAGATTTTTCTGTATTTCATCCTGGAGGACAACTTGGAAAAAACTTGTTGCTAAAAGTGGAAACACTGATGCATAAAAATATTGCAAAGGTCAGACTCAACACATCGGGAAAAGAGCTGATCATTGCCATGACTACTTATCCTCTCGGTGGTGCCTGCGTGGTGGATGCAAAAGAACAGTTACTCGGACTTATTACGGACGGAGATCTGCGAAGGGCATTGCTGAAGAATAATGACTTTCAGAAAATAAAAGCAAAAGACCTGATGACAAAAAACCCAACACATATTTCCTCGGATGGTTTGTTAGAAGAAGCGCTGGAATTGATGGAAAATAGAAAATCGCAGATATCCGTATTGCCGATCATTTCGAAGAAAACAAAAAAACTTTCAGGCCTCATCCGCATTCACGATATTTATCACATTTCAAAAATATGAAGCCCTTTCTGATAACCAAAAACATACTACTCGGTGGCGATAAGCCGTTGCTGATTGCAGGTCCTTGCGCCATTGAGAGCGAAGCCGTTACTATGCAAACAGCAGAATATTTAAAAAAGCTGTTTTTACGAATGGATGTTCCTTTTGTCTTTAAAGCATCTTATGACAAAGCGAACCGGACTTCAGGCTCATCATTCCGCGGATTAGGATTAGAAAAAGGATTAAGAATCCTGGAGAAAATAAAAACACAACTTGGGATTCCAGTACTAACCGATGTTCACGAAGCGGCTCATGTGAATGAAGTTGCCGCTGTGGCAGACATCCTTCAGATCCCGGCATTCCTTTGCCGTCAAACAGACCTGCTAAAAGTCGCTGCAAAAAGCGGACGTGCTGTGAATATTAAAAAGGGACAATTCATGTCGCCCGATGATATGCAATATGCAATGGAAAAAGTAACGCATGAAAAAAACAAAAAAGTTTTTGTCACGGAACGGGGAACGAGTTTCGGGTATCACAATCTTGTAGTGGATATGCGGGGGCTTGCCATCATGCGGGAAAAATCTCCGGTAATCTTTGATCTCACACACAGCGTGCAAATTCCGGGAGGACTGAAAGGAAAATCAGGAGGAGCTAAGGAATTCGCACCACTGCTAGGAAGAGCTGCTGCTGCTACAGGAGTTGACGGGTTCTTTATTGAAACGCATCCAAATCCCGAACGCGCACTCAGCGATGGGCCCAACATGATTGCGCTTAAGGACATGGAAAAATTAGTGACGCAGCTTACGCAGATATCCTATTTAGTGAAGAAGAATAAGTATGTGTGAAATATAAGAGACTTTACACTACTGGACATTTTGGCTGTTAGTTCCCTCCTTTTCAGGAGGGGTGTCCTGTAGTGTAAAGAGACTTAAAACTATGCGCATTCTATGAACAAAAAAAATTTGATGATCGCAGGAATCTCAGGCGCAGTTTGCGTAGCTCTTGGCGCCATGGGCACTCACTTATTGAAAGATACTTTGCCGGAAGAAAATCTGCTGACCTATGAAACGGCTGTTAAATACCAGTTTTACCACACACTTGCTTTGCTTCTGGCTGTAATTCTCTCCTACAATATCCAATCAAAATTCCTGCACTACTCCTCTACTCTATTTATTATTGGAATAATTCTTTTTTCTTTTTCACTTTACTTTCTTGCACTTCGTCCTTTGATGGGCATCCCCAATGAAGAAATGAAATGGGTGGGCGCCATAACTCCGTTTGGAGGACTGAGTTTTATAATGGGGTGGCTAATGCTTGGTATTGCGGGGATAAAATCGAATAAATAGATAAATAATTGAAAGACCTCTCTCAGAATTCGTCATTGCGAGGGAGGAACGACCGAAGCAATCTGGTTCTATGATGCAAAAATGCAGATTGCTTCGCTATCGCTCGCTATGACGTGGTGTTTTTAGAGATGATCTAATGATTAATACTTACAATAATGAAAATAATCGTTTTCTTATCAATCCTCTTCTTGTTTTCCTCTGCTTCATGCAAGAATAAAAAAAGCGCAACAATAACTTCTTCTCCTACCACGCAACAGCAAACAACACCTGCAAACCCTACCACTCCTCCTCCGGCAGACGATTCTTACCGGCTTGTTGTTTCTTTTTACAGCACCGCTGGGGGAATTGACCCAAAGGCACATAACGAGTTCATAAAGTTCCTTAACGCTTACCCAAAGAAAATTGCTTACACCCCAACGCCCTGGGGGCGCGAAGGAGAAGTTGATTATTGTTTAAAACTCTCCGAATTATCAACAAGAGATCAAGCGGATTTTGTAAAGAAAATTAATGAATTACTAAGCAATTCAAAACTTGTTCACATCACTGAGAACGCAAAATGTGTTAATAAACACTGAGCCAAATCATAAGTTTCTCGTGATGATTTTTTAATTTTGTCGTCTAAAATTTAAAACCATGAACGCAGCAAATCTTAATGGTCAATCCCGAACAGAAAAAGACCTTCAATGGCTCAAATCAATCGGAATAAACAACGCAAATGCTTGCTGGAACCTTACTGCCGCTGAGCTTACCGAAGAAACCCTGCATCTGAACCAAGGCATGCTTACCGATACCAAAGCTCTTGCTGTGGATACAGGAGAGTTTACCGGGCGTTCCCCAAAAGATAAATTCATCGTTCTGGATGATAAATCAAAAGATGCGATCTGGTGGGGAGATGTAAATTTTAAGTTCGACCCGAACAAGTTTGATGCGCTGTGCACTAAAGTGACTCACTATTTATCAGAAAAGAAAATTTATGTGCGAGATAGTTATGCCTGTGCTGACAAGAATTATCGTTTGTCAGTACGAGTAGTAACAGAACTTCCCTGGTCAAATTTATTTGCGAATAATCTTTTCATCCGCCCGAGCAAAGAAGAACTTCCTTCTTTCAACCCTGAATGGACCATTCTCAACGCACCGGGCTTCCATGCCGATGCGGCTGCTGATGGAACACGCCAGCACAATTTCACTATTCTGAATCTTACTAAAAAAATTATCCTCATTGGCGGAAGCGCTTACACAGGCGAGATCAAGAAAAGTATTTTCACCTTGCTCAATTATATCCTTCCGCATGAAAAAGGAGTTCTCTCCATGCATTGCTCCGCAAACATTGGCAAAAAAGGCGACGCCGCTATTTTCTTCGGACTGAGCGGCACAGGAAAAACAACTTTATCTGCTGATCCTAACCGCGGATTGATTGGAGACGATGAGCACGGATGGGCTGAGAAAACGATCTTTAATTTTGAAGGAGGATGCTATGCCAAATGCGTAAACCTCACCGAGGAAAAAGAACCGCAGATATTCAAAGCGATACACGAAGGTGCACTGTTAGAGAACACACGCTTCTATCCCGGAACAAAGAAAGTGAACTACGAAGACATTTCAGTAACTGAAAACACCCGCGTTGCTTACCCGATACATTTCATCGACAATGCGGTGGAACCCTCTGTTGGCGGAATTCCAAAAAACATCTTCTTCCTTACCTGCGATGCGTTTGGCGTGCTTCCTCCTATTTCTAAATTAACTACAGGGCAGGCGATGTATCATTTCATTTCCGGGTACACTGCAAAAGTGGCTGGAACAGAAATGGGAATCACAGAACCTACGTTAACTTTTTCTGCTTGTTTCGGAAAAGCTTTTCTTCCGCTGCATCCCACAAAATATGCTGAGCTATTGGGCAAGAAATTGAAAGAACAGAAAGAAGTGAATGTTTGGCTGGTGAATACCGGATGGACAGGCGGTTCGTATGGGGTTGGAAGCCGTATAAAACTTCCCTACACCCGCGCGCTCATCACCGCAGCCTTAAACGGTGAACTGGAAAAAGTAAAATTTGAAACCTTGCCTGTGTTCAATCTTCAAATGCCAACTGTCTGTCCATGTGTTCCGGCAGAAATGCTGAACCCGCGCAATACTTGGAAGGATAAAGAAGCTTTTGACGCAAAGGCAAACGAACTTGCAAAATCATTTGTAAAAAACTTTCAGCAATATGCCAACGCAGCCAATGAGGAGATACTCTCTGCTGCTCCCAAGGTTACTGTGAACGCTTAAACTCACAGCATCGCATTCAAAAAAGGATCGGAATCGACAGATAGACTTCTACCCTTTTAAAATTGATTCGCGGAACTACGGATTAGGGCATGTAAATGAAAAAAAGAGGGAACATGGAAAGAATATTATGAAGATGGGAAATTAAAAGGTCTTTACAATTGCAAGAGCGGAATATTTGATGGAAAACAAACCATTTACGACAACACAGGAAAAATAGCAGAAGAAAAAATTTATGGCTGGCTATTTCCATCTGCCATCTTCTCTGTTACATCTTACATTATACTACTTCCCCCTCCCCTGAAGAATGATCATCACCGTGTAAATAAGTATTTTCAAATCGAGCGCCAATGACATGTTCTCGATATAGATAACATCAAACTTCAGACGTTCCACCATCTGATCAACATTTTCAGCGTAACCATATTTCACTTGTCCCCAGGAAGTAATTCCAGGACGCACCTTCAATAAATGCTTATAATGCGGAGCGCGTTTTACTATTTGGTCAATAAAATGCTGGCGCTCAGGCCTTGGACCAACGATGGACATATCTCCTTTCAACACATTAAAGAACTGCGGCAGTTCGTCCAACCGAGTTCTTCGCATAAATAATCCAAACTTTGTAATGCGCGGGTCGTTATCACTTGAAAGCTGCGGTCCTTCTTTTTCAGCGTCTGAATACATGGAACGAAACTTATGAATCATGAACGGATAGCCGTGTCTACCGATTCGTTCATGGCTGTACATTATTTTCCCGGAAGAACTGAGTTTCACGCCTATTGCTATTGCAAGATACAATGGACTGAAAATTGTAAGAACAATAATTGAAATAATCATATCAAACGCTCTTTTTATTGTTTGCTGCCATACAGGCATAATCCTACGGGAAATTTCGATGAGTGGAGTTCCTAATACGTTACTCATCTTCACTTGCCCCGATAAAATATCGTACATATCTGGAATAATCTTAATACTTGCAGCCGTTTCTTCCAATTCTCCTATGATTTTTCCCAGACTATCGTGCTCAGAAGATTCTATCGCTATGATCACTTCTTCCACATCATTTTCGCGAATACTTGTTTTAATGTTATTAATAGTTCCCATACAAGCAAGCTTTGTCTGAAGTTTGTGGGAATAACCGTTTTTATCATCCACCATTATAAAACCAATAAATTGATTCCCCGAAGATTTTTTCTGCGATTCCATTTCCTGAAAAATCTTCCAGGCAACTTCGTTACTTCCAACTAAGAGCGTGTTAAAACCAATAATCCTGTTGTGCACTTTATAAACGGTATTGCTTACAAGAAGAAAGCGGACAAAAAATGTAAGTGAAAAATGCAAAGCGAAAACAGTAAAGAACGATTCATAATACGATTTGTAGTTAATTATTTCATCATCGAGAATAAGTGTAAAAAAAATAACAACCACTCCGATAAGCGAAATAAAGAGAGTTTGTCCCAGTTCCTTTAACCGTGATTTTCGGAAAACATCATTATAGGAACCCGTGGCAGCATAGAGCAGAAGCCAGAAGACAGAAACCAAGGCAAGACCGAAGAAAAATTTCTCTCCGAATTCAAGAGGGATTTCATATCCAAATTTTATTCTTTCGATATATACTTTTCGGAAAATATAAAATAATGTCCACGCTAAAGCAGCGGTGATCAAATCGGAAGTGATGTGCTTAAGTTTTTGTAAAGATTTTCCCTGCATAAAAATTGATGTCGAACCAACGCAACGTTTGTGCAAATATTTTATTGAACAACAGATGCATTATTAACAAGTTATTCACATCTGATCAGTGTATGAGTTTAACATTATCAAGATATAGATAAGAAGGGTCATTGTTTTTTTGCATAGAAAAAAAGATAGCATATTGTGCTGAACCAACACTTGCCACAGCATCATTTAACTTCACATATGCTTTATTCCACCCATCCATTGTAGGACGTAAATTTAATGCAATCGCCTGACCAAGGTAATTGTTTAACCCATCATAAGCAGCAATTCCCACACTAAACTCAGCATTACAGTTATAATTAATCTCCAAAAAAACAGGATCTGTGTTTGGTAAAATGAATTTAGTGCATGTAACTCCATAGTATTGCGACTTGTTTCCGGTTAAAACAACACCTCCGCATTGCCCTTCCATTTCAATATTCGGTGAAGAAACAATCTGCATGGATATATCTGTTAAGGCGGTATCGCAAAAACCTGTAGCTCCTCCTTCAAAATCATCTATAAAAGAAAAAACGGAAAAAGAAGTATACGTTGTTACAGGATTTATTGTCGATATACTGCCGGGTGTGAGTGTTACGGTTTGAGTGTAGGTATTATAAAAGGGATATTGAATTCTAGTAGTCGAAATTCCATTTTCTTTGATTCCGGGCCAAACTGTAACAGTATGCTGTCCAGTGAATAAAACAGGAACCGTGCAAGGCATTTCAAACGCTCCGATTGGTTGTCCGTCCACATCAATCCATGCATCAATAATTTTCTCGGAATTACTTCCTTCAGTAGAATAATTTGTTGAGAAAGAAAATTTATCAATGTGAATATAAGCGGGAATGGGGGCTTCCTTGTGGCAAGAGGAAAAGAAAAGAAAAAAACACCAAACCCATCCCTTCCCAAAGAGAAAGGAGAACGAACAACAAGGTCTTCCCTTCGGACTACCGCAGATTGCGTTCGTAGCGCATTTAGGATGGATTTTATTATTCACTATCCACTGTAAATTTCATTTTTCCCATTATCTGAAAAGCAACATCAAGCGAATGAAATCCAGCTTCAGCACTGATTGCTGTTGGTGTGTTATTCAGGATTGAATTTGCAAACGATTCCAATTCCATTTTTATTGCATTCGTCTCTGGTATTTTTGGATTATCAAAAAAAATCTGCTTCGACCCTTTGGCACCCAGATCTATCGTCATGGCAAAAGGATCTGCTGGCGTTTCATGAATTGTTTTCATGCGGATGATCTCGGTTTTCTTTTCTAAAAAATCTATAGATATGTATGCATCGCGCTGAAAGAATCTCGACTTGCGCATGTTCTTCAAAGAAATCCGGCTCGCTGTCAGATTGGCAACTGCTCCGTTATCGAATTCAATGCGCGCACTTGTAATATCAGGTGAATCACTCACTACAGCCACTCCACTCGCATTTATCTTTTTAACATTCGCTTTCACCACACTCAACACAATATCTATATCGTGTATCATCAGGTCAAGCACCACTGAAACATCTGTTCCGCGGGGATTGAACTGGGCAAGCCGATGCGTTTCTATGAACATAGGATTATCAAAATAATGTTTTACGGCAAGAAACGCAGGATTAAATCTTTCCACATGCCCCACCTGAACTTTCACATCTGCTTCATCAGCAATGGACATGATCTCCCTTGCTTCTTCAACAGTATTGCTAAGGGGTTTCTCAATAAAAGCATGTTTGGAGTTCTTCAACGCCTTCATGGCTATCTCATGATGCGAAATAGTTGGCGCTACAATATCAACAGCATCGCAGGCAGAAATTAATTCATCGGAAGAATTAAAAGCAGGAACATTAAAATCAGTTTGTACTTTCAGCGATTTTTCTCTATCTGTATCAAAAAAACCAACTACATGGAACTGCGGAATCTCTTTCAACAGTTTAAGATGGATTTTTCCGAGATGCCCAACACCAAATAATCCGATTTTAATCATGCCTTTCCTTTTTTATAGATTTGCAAAAATAATCATTCAATCCTGACTGTCACCGAATCAATTAACAAATACCTCGCATCTTCATAAAGAACTCAGATCAAACCTGATTAAGGAAATGGTAAAAAAAAGGAAGTTTTATTTTATAAAATCTGTCATAAAAATATCTCTACGAATAATGTAGCCATACTTAGCTATTCAAAAATCTAAATCTTAAAACCCATTACAAGCATATCATCAATCTGCCTGTAACCGCTTCTCCACTCCTTCATAGTTTGCTGTATGATGTCTTTCTGCCTGCTCATATCCTGAGTCCCAATATCCAGCAATAATTGTTTGAATTTTTCAGTGCCGATTTTTTTTCTTGATTCTCCGCCAAACTGATCTGCATAACCGTCAGACGACATATAGAAACTCATGCCTTCCTTAATCGCTACTGTGTGATTCGTAAATTTACGCTCATGTTCAGTCGCAGTCCTGCGCCTTCTGCCCCCGATGGATTGCATATCGGCTTTCACTACGTTCACCTCATTGTTATGCACAATGTATAAAGGATTTATTGCTCCTGCATACATGATTTTATTCTTGCCTTTATTAATAACACACAATGCCATATCCATTCCGTCATTCGATATGCTGTTAATTTTTTCCTGATGCAGGGCGTTTGTAACTCCTTTGTGCAGATGACTCAGGATAAGTGCGGGATCGGTAATGTGTTTTTCATTGACGATCTGATTTAGAATTGTATTTGCCACGAGCGACATGAAAGCTCCCGGCACTCCATGCCCTGTGCAATCCACCACTGCAACAACCAGTTTATCATCCAAGTTAGAAAACCAATAGAAATCACCGCTTACAATATCTTTGGGTTGATAGTAAACAAAAAAATCAGGAAGTACCTTTTTTATCTCCTCTTCATCAATAAGAATGGACTGCTGTATGCGTTTGGCATAAGTGATACTATCTAGAATATTTCTGTTCTGAGTTTCGAGTATTTGATTTGTGCGCTTTTTATCCCTGTAATAAATATATAGAACCAGAGAAGAGATGGATAACAACAACATCCCGGCTATCGTTATATATAATTCTCTTTTTTTATGACTCAGTTCGGATTTCTGAACTTGGATCAAGGTAAGTGCATTTTGCAATTCAACCTCAGAGGCATGAATAACAGCTTCTCTCGCACTGATAACAATACTATCCTGCTTTGACACCACATGCGTCTTATCCTCTTCAAGCTGCATCCTCTCTCTTTCTATTTCAGTTTTTCTAAACGCAACGTCTTCCGGTAATATATTTTGGATACCTGCCGGTGACAAGCCAAATTGAGTTCCTGACTTATTCCGAATGCTTGGGGCAGAAGTATCCAAGGGAGAGAAAAAAGGTAAGACAGAATACGAAGCAGAAGATAAAGTTGTTTTATTTTTAAGAACGGCTTTTCGCATCAACTCTATAGAGTTGTCTGCTTTTTTTTCTTTTTTAAAATTTACAACAAATTCAAAAGAACCTTTTATGTCATCAAAATATAAGCTGCCTATGGAAACATCCTTGTTGTCTTCCTTAACTATAAAACTATTCAGCATAAATTCAGCACCAATAAAGGCAACACTCATTCCATTTTTTGCTTTTGGTAAATGTCTGGTATCAATTTGTAGAATATTTGTGTCATATCCCTCCTTTGAAAGCTCCAGTTTAAAAAGCCGGTTCAAAGGCAAAGCGATCCTTAACTCTCCATTATTATTTGTTATTTTCTGATATATTAATTTATCATCGTCATAAACCTTTATGCTTACTCCGCTCAAAAGTCCTTCTATAACAAAAGGCTTACTCTTTTTAAGTATGTTTCGAGAGGGTTCGTGATGATATCCATATACAACACCCTGAAATATAAAACTTCCCGATGTGTTTTTCTGTGACCAAGAATGAAAGGCGCAGAATAAGAGTGGCAAAAGTATAGAGAATACGATTTTGATTCTTTTATGGCTTTTCATTTTATTATTTTAGAAACAAGATGAGTATTGTTTTTATTGAGAAGGAAAGCTACATATTCCTTCGATACTGCCCTCCAACTTCAAATAAAGCATGTGTGATTTGTCCAAGCGAACAATACTTCGCAGCTTCCATCAGTGATGCAAAAATATTTTTGTTCTGCACCGCTGTAAGCTGAAGTTCGCGCAGTAGTTTGTGAGATTTATCCGCATTGCCTTTGTGCAGCTGCTCCAGCATTTTTATCTGGTATTTCTTTTCTTCTTCCGTAGCACGAATAACTTCTTTTGGAAGAATAGTAGGTGATCCTTTAGAAGAAAGGTAAGTGTTCACCCCAATGATTGGGAACTCTCCCGTATGCTTTAATGTTTCGTAATACAAACTTTCCTCCTGAATTTTTCCGCGCTGATACATGGTTTCCATTGCGCCAAGAACCCCGCCACGTTCGGTGATCTTGTCAAATTCAACAAGCACAGCTTCCTCTACCAAATCTGTTAACTCTTCAATAATGAAAGCCCCCTGCAACGGATTCTCATTTTTTGCCAAACCTAATTCTTTGTTAATGATAAGCTGAATGGCCATTGCCCTGCGGACGCTTTCTTCCGTTGGAGTGGTGATGGCTTCATCGTATGCGTTGGTGTGAAGCGAATTGCAGTTGTCGTAAATTGCATAGAGTGCCTGCAAGGTAGTACGGATATCGTTGAAATCAATTTCCTGCGCGTGTAAACTTCTTCCCGATGTTTGAATATGATACTTCAGCATCTGCGAACGCTCGTTGCCTTTATATTTATTCTTCATCGCCTTTGCCCAAATCCTTCTCGCCACTCTGCCGATCACCGCATACTCAGGATCAATGCCGTTGGAGAAAAAGAAAGAAAGGTTAGGCGCAAAGTCATCAATATGCATTCCGCGTGAGAGATAATATTCCACAAACGTGAATCCGTTTGAAAGTGTGAAAGCCAATTGAGAAATCGGATTGGCTCCTGCTTCTGCAATATGATATCCTGAAATAGAAACCGAATAAAAATTCCTCACATTGTTATTGATGAAATATTGCTGCACATCTCCCATCATGCGCAATGCAAACTCAGTGGAAAAGATGCAAGTATTCTGCGCCTGATCTTCTTTCAAAATATCCGCCTGCACGGTGCCTCGAACTTGCTTGAGCGTTTCGATTTTAATTTTTTCGTAAACATCTTTAGGCAGCACCTGATCACCTGTAACTCCAAGCAGCATTAAACCCAAACCGTCATTGCCTTCGGGTAAATTTGCGGCCCCACCCTGCCTCCCCCAAGGGGAGGAGTTGAGCACATGTCTCCCTCCCTTCGGGAGGGAAGGGGTGGGCTTTTGATATGCTGGCCTTTTTACTCCTTTCTTTTTAAAGATGGCTGCGATCTTTTTTTCTGTTTCTTTCTCAAGTTTGTTCTGCCTGATATAAATTTCGCACTGCTGATCAATCGCAGCATTCATGAAAAATGCTGTCATCGCAGGAGCAGGGCCATTGATGGTCATCGAAACGGAAGTTTTAGTATCCGCAAGATTGAATCCGCTGTATAATTTCTTAGCGTCATCCAAACAGCAGATGGAAACTCCCGAGTTGCCGATCTTTCCATAAATATCAGGACGAATATTCGGATCTCTTCCGTAAAGTGTTACGCTGTCGAATGCAGTGGACAAACGTTTTGCAGGTAATCCTCTTGAAACATAATGAAAGCGTTTGTTCGTGCGTTCGGGTCCGCCTTCTCCCGCAAACATTCTTGCAGGATCTTCTTCGGTGCGCTTGAATGGATAAACTCCGGCAGCGTATGGATATTCTCCCGGAAAATTTTCGCTCAGCACCCAGCGAAGAATTTCTCCCCAAGCTTCGTAGCGCGGCACTGCCACTTTTGGAATTTGTGTGTGCGATAAACTTTCGGTATGCGTTTTTATTTTTATTTCTTTATCGCGAACTTTGAAAATATAGTACTCACCTTTGTACTGTTTTACTTTCTTCTGCCAACCGTCAAGAATATCTTTGCAGTTGCCGTTTAAATTGCGCTCAACATTTGAATATTCCTCTTTCAGTTTTTTGATGATGCGGTCTTTATCCTCAATTTTTGAATTAGAGAGGTACTGAATGGTTGAATGAATAGAGTAGAGTTTATTCGCGATATCCGATTGCTCTTTCACCCATGCATCATAGCCGCGGTTGTTCTCGGAAATTTCCGACAGGTAACGAACTCTCGAAGGAGGAATAATAAAAATCTTCTCGCTCATCTCATCCGAGATGTCAAGCTTGGATTGGAATTTTATTCCTGTTTTTGCAGATATTTTTTCCATCACCGTTTTATACAAACGGTTCATACCCGGATCATTGAACTGTGAAGCGATGGTGCCGAGCACAGGCAATTTATCATCTGCGGTATCAAATAATTTATGATTGCGCTTATATTGCTTACGCACATCGCGCAAAGCATCTTGCCCTCCGCGTTTATCAAATTTATTGAGTGCAATCACGTCTGCAAAATCAAGCATGTCAATTTTTTCCAGTTGTGTTGCCGCACCGTATTCAGGCGTCATCACATAAAGAGAAACATCGCAATGATCCGTGATGGTGGTATCGCTTTGACCGATACCGGATGTTTCTAAAATAATCAGATCATATCCTGCAGCTTTCAGAACATTCACCGCTTCCTGTACATATTTTGAGAGAGCAAGATTACTTTCGCGCGTTGCCAGCGAACGCATATAAACACGTTCGTTCGAAATGGAATTCATTCTGATTCTATCCCCCAAAAGCGCTCCGCCAGTTTTTCTTTTTGAAGGATCCACAGAAATGATTGCTGCGGTTTTGTCCTTGAAGTCAATGAGAAATCTTCTTACTAATTCATCCACCAGTGAAGATTTTCCTGCACCACCGGTGCCGGTGATGCCGAGGACGGGTGTGGCCGGCCTCACCCCAGCCCTCTCCAAAGGAGAGGGATATTTACCTTTGTTTAGCTTTTTTGTTTTTACTTGAGCATCGGTGCTGAGGTCTGTAAATATTTTTTTGAATTTATCAGGATCATTTTCAGCGGAGGAAATAAGTTGCGCTATGCTTTTCCAGTTTTTGTTTTTTACGTTTTTTGTTAGAGCAGCACCTTCTTTCTGAATGGAAGGGAAAAAATATTTGTCTGTTAATTTGATGAGATCATTGATCATTCCCTGCAAGCCCATTGATCGCCCATCATCGGGAGAATAAATGCGAGTGATTCCGTATTTATGAAGTTCCTTTATTTCTTCAGGAAGAATGGTGCCACCGCCACCGCCAAATATTTTGATGTGACCGCAGCCCGCTTGTTTGAGCAGATCATACATATATTTGAAAAACTCCATGTGTCCGCCCTGATACGAAGTAAGAGCAATTGCATGTGCGTCTTCCTGAACAGCACAATCTACAATTTCCTGCACTGAGCGGTCGTGCCCGAGGTGAATCACCTCTACTCCACTCGCCTGAATTATTCTGCGCATGATGTTGATGGCGGCATCATGTCCATCGAACAGCGAAGCGGCAGTAACAATGCGGATTTTATTTTTTGGCTTGTATGGTTCTTGCTCTGTCATAGAATAGGCGAATTTAAGAAAAGAATTCGTCCCTATTTATGAAGGAAATTTCTCTCTTATGGAATAAATTCCCAGAATTCATATTGACTGAAACCATAAATTTTTTCTCCAACAACAAATGCCTGAGAAAAGTATTTTCTTTCTGAAGGAATCTCATTCTTTTCAGTCCACACATCTAAACTCGGATCATACTCTAAAAACTCATTACCGCTTCTCCTCACATATCCCTTTTCACCTACAGAAAATGCATTTAAGGTATCACTTCCTGCAACCGGAAGATCGCCCTTTTGGCTCCATTTAGCTGTATGCGGATCAAACATCCATAATTGATTAATACGATTACCATTTTTTTTCACTGCTGTGATTATATATTCCTTTTCTTTAATCGAAAAAATAATAGCATCGCCAATTATGTTCCTGTATTTAGGAGCAATATCTTTTTTTGTCCAGTTATTTCTAGTCCATGTATCTGTTGATGCATTGTATTTCCTTAAAATCCTGAATTCAACATTAAGAGCGTATACCGTATCTTTAATTGTAAAGAAAATACTGCCGCCATCAAGCTCTCTGTCATTTTTCTTCGACCATTTATTTAGAGCAGGGTCAAATTCATACAGATCTCCCTGATACACATTCGATCCGGCTGTGGGACCATAAGGCGCAATGACGTATCCAAAGCCGACATATATTTTATCGTTCACTAAAAAACCTTTTGTACCCAAACGCCCATCTCCCGGGAAATCTGCTTTTTGCGTCCATATGTTTTTCTCTGAATCATACTCCCACATATCTGTATATGATTTATAAACAAAAAGACCTGCTTGTTTTTGTCCCATTCCATAATATCCCTTTTTTCCTATTGAAAAACCCAAGCCATAATTCCGGGAAGATCCGGGGAAATCGGCTTTCTTGGTCCATGCTCCTTGCGCAACTCTATATTCAATATTTCCGATTTTAGAAAATAAAAAGGAAGGGGCAAAGAGTAGAATAAAAAATAACAGGCAGCGAATATTCATTTGATAAAATGATAGAATATGCAAACTTACTTTAAAACAGAGCAATGGCAAAATTCAATGTACTAACGTGAGTTCGGGATCAAGTTGATAATATGTATCTGATCATTAATCCTTTTAGAAATTCAGAAACCACAAAGAGCACAAAGTGTTTCGCAAAGGACACAAAGGGAGTGATTTCTTTGTGCGCTTTGTGTAGATTTCCTTAGTGTTCTTTGTGGTTAAACATGATTTCTGATTTTTTTTACTATGATCTTGTTCCTGAACTCACTCAGATGTTTCTTGTATTTTCTTGGCGTCTTGCCAAGTAAAGGCAGGCAACGCACAGAAAAAAAACCTCCTCCTAATCCCGATAACCATCAGGATTTCCCAAAGGAAAGGACTTTCAGGAGTGAAGGCAGGAAGAAAAGAATTGCAGCGAGGCGTAGAGTTTTTTTCATGGTGTTTGGTTTATTTTATCACAAACTGCTTTTGTTTCTTTTCAAGATTGCCATTGGTAATATTTATCTCAGCAAACTTATGTTCCCTTTCTTATTTATTTTTTCTCCGCTTGTAAGTGTTGCTTCCATCTGATAAACAAACACGGCTGTGTTCTCTAACTTGCCTTGGTAAGTTCCATCCCAGCCTGTTTTTTGGTCAGTGGATTCAAATACCATTTCTCCCCAGCGGTTATAAATGGTAATATGAAATGTTTCAATGCAACCGCCCAGCACACAGTGCAGATCATTTTCTAAGTCATTAT
>JACRAL010000214.1 GCA_016213435.1 Bacteroidota bacterium | reverse complement strand
TTTCTTGCGTGAGACCTCTTCGGTTTCTAATCGAAGCTCGTTTCCGACAGACAATTACTGCCTACCATCTTGACTACAGTTTTGTTGTTACTTCAAAGAACTTTTATCCTTCGTACCCTGTAACAACGCAGGACACACAGCCCCCCCAACTGACCTTCGGTCGCAACCTTCGCTTTTGCTTGGTTGTCAAAGGGAGAGAGTTACAGGGAATAAGAGAGAGAGAGAGAGAGAGAGAGAGCTCCCGATTGCTATCGGGACTCCAGTTGTCCATTGGGGAGGGATAGTCTTACATTCTCCTAACGATATAGTATAATTTCGAATTTGCTAATCCGGACACTCGGAACTATAGAATTGAAGCGAATAGGTCAAGTAGAGCAAATGATGAAACAGCAATAATTTAAAGCTTTGTTTTCTAATTTGAGTTTTTTAGATGAACTGTCGTTATGGTCAATGATCAAGGAAATACACACCGTAGTCAATAGATGGATCAGGAAAGCAATATACGATTCAACACATTACTCTCAGGATTTACGACCAGATAAATAGCCGTATGATCTCCATCTGACAAAAATCATTTCATTACTGCTCTTTTAAGTTACATTTGCGACAATACCCATAGAAATGGAATACATTGATTACTATAAAATATTAGGATTAGACAAAAGCGCAAGCGACAGCGATATTAAAAAAGCATTTCGCAAGCTGGCAAGGAAACACCATCCCGATCTGAACCCGAATGACGCTTCTGCAAAAAAGAAATTTCAGGAGATCAACGAAGCGAATGAAGTGTTAGGCGATCCCGAAAAAAGAAAGCAATACGATAAATACGGCAAGGATTGGAAACACGCCAAGGAATTTGAAAGAGCCAGAGGGCAACGTCAACAACCATTCGAAGGATTTTCAGGAAGACAACAATACTCCGGAGGTGAAGAACACGACTTTTCTGATTTCTTTGAATCTATGTTTGGCGGTGGCGGATCAAGAAACAGAGGCGGCAGGCAAGCCAAATTCAAAGGACAGGATCTGAATGCGGAATTGCACCTCGATCTAAAAGAAGTTTACGAAACTCACAAGCGCACTTTAACTGTTAACGGCAGAAGTATTCGCCTCACCATTCCTGCCGGAGTGGAAAACGGGCAAACCATAAAAATTCCCGGACATGGCGCTGATGGAATGAACGGTGGACCAAACGGAGATCTTTATATCACTTTCAATATTGCCAATCATACAAAGTTTAAACGCGAAGGAAATAATCTTTACTCGGATGTTGATTTGGATTTTTACACCGCTGTTTTGGGAGGAGAAATGACCATTGATACGTTTGACGGAAAAGTTAAACTCACCGTTAAACCCGAAACACAAAATGGAACAAAAGTAAAACTGAAAGGAAAAGGTTTTCCTGTTTACAAAAGAGAAGGTGAGTTTGGCGATCTGTATATCACCTATCAGGTAAAAATCCCAACCAATCTTTCGCAAAAAGAAAAAGAATTGTTCAGGGAATTAGCAAAAAATAAAAAGAAAACAGACTCATCCTCTCTGTAGGAAGATGAAGAGTGGTAAACCGGAGTCTGTTCAGCGAACTGTGTCAACAAATATCTTTGACACATGGGTAAACATAACACACCTTTCTTATTCAATTTTAGTCCCAGCAGAGTCTCCGCTTCAAAAACCTCTGCGGAAAATCCGTATCTATTCAATTGTCACAGTTTTAGAATTATACTCCACTTTAAATCCGGGAAAGATTTTATTTCTTCTTCTCAACTCCAGCACTCCGTTTACTTTAACCTTGGCGCTGTCAATTAGCGCGTTCGCCTCTGCCCCACTCTCTGACCAACCCATTGCTTTAAGAAGCTGATTGAGCTGAATATATTCTCCTTTTATTTTAAATGTTGTCATCAAAGACAAGCTAAAACTTTTTCAATTCTTCGGCAATGGATTTTTCAAGCTGAGAGTTCACCTTCACCAAAGGAAGGCGGAGATAAGAAGAACATATTTTCATCTTCTCCAGCAGGCATTTTACTCCGGCAGGATTTCCATCTGCAAATATCAGGCGCGTGAATTCATCCACTTTATAATGAAGGTTCTGTGCTTTGGAATAATTTCCGGCAAGCGCTTGTCTTACCATTTCAGAAAACTCCTTTGGGAAAGCATTGGCGATTACAGAAATAACTCCATCTCCTCCCGAAGCAATGATGGGCAGCGTGATCAGATCATCTCCCGAAATCACCAGGAAATCTTTTGGTTTGTATTTTATTATTTTCATCACCTGATCCAGATTGCCCGAAGCTTCCTTAACGGCAATAATGTTTTTCACTTCTTCGGCTAACTGCAAAGTGGTTTCGGCTGAAATATTCGAACCGGTTCTTCCCGGAACATTATAAATGATCATTGGCAATGCGCAGGCATCGGCAATGGCTTTATAATGCTGAATGAGTCCGCGCTGATTGGGCTTGTTATAATACGGAGAAACAGAAAGCACCGCATCCACTCCTCTCAGATCAAAACTTTTGAGCATGTACATAACTTCCTGAGTAGAATTACCTCCAACGCCAACTACAACAGAAATCCGTTTGTTCACTGTCTCAATAGTAAAACGAACTATCTTTTCTTTCTCTTCTTTACTTAACACAGGAGTCTCTCCTGTCGTTCCGAGAGAAACCACATATTCCACTCCGCCTTTTACCACATGGTTAATGACGTTCTTTAATCCGGAAAAATCAATGCGTCCGTCCTTCAAAAAAGGTGTAACTAAAGCAACACCTGTGCCTTTAAATTTATCATGCTTGCTCATATATTAAAAGGATTAGCACTTTAGTAGGGATTAATTTATTTATCGTTTGTTTTATTTATTGCAAAAAGATATGCATCTATGTTTTTCAGGTAGAACTTCAGGTTCTTTTCGTTCCCTAATTCTATCATCATATCAAAGATAGAATTATTTATTTCGCTCTTTTTTCCCACCTTAAACCTTGCTTTAGACAAAGAGGATATATAATGAAGCGGGAACAGATCATTGAGATTGAGATCAAGCAAGATATCGTATTCGTCTTCAATAAAATTATCCACATAAATATTATTCGGAATATTGTTCCAAGCCAGATCTTTTAAAGAAAAGAAATCATATTCAAGTTTGGAATATGTCATAGCCGGTGTTACTTTCTGATAATAAAATCCGATCGCCTTCACTTTCTTTTTCATTTCTCTAAGATAAGTGACGTATTTTTTTACCAGATCAAAATTCTCATTATCGCTAGCGTCAAAAACAATCCCGATTGTTTTCGCATCCTCTATATTTATGAACTTCTTGTTTCTTTGAACGTGCTTTTGTTCCAAAGCAAGAAAATATTTTCCAAATACATTTTTTATGTTATGAACTAATCCCATTATTCAAGTATGATTCTTTCTTTGATTTTTACGGCAGGATTTCCCTGATAAATGGAATATGCTTCCAAATCCGAAACAGCAACAGAATCAACTGATAAAACAGCATGTGATTTACAAGTAACTCCTCCGCAAACAATAGATTTCGCTCCCAGCCAAACTCCATCTTCCAGAATAATTTTTCCGATCATCAGATCAAAAGTTGATTTTTTATAATTGTGATTCCCGCATAAAAGAAGTGCGCCTTGGGAAATGCAACAGTTATCGCCAATTACCACTTCATCTAAATTATCAATCCAAACTCCTTCACCGACCCAGCAATGATTTCCTATTTTCAATCTCCAAGGAAACTTGATATTTATATTGGGTTTTATCACCAAGCCCTCCCCTACCTTAGCTCCAAACAGTTTCAATAAAAATATTTTGAAGGAAGAAAAAGGGCAATACGAAATAAAAAACACTCTATTTACTACATACCACGCAGCACGAACAGCAAAGGACACGCCCGGTTTGTACCAGCCATTATTGAATTTTGATAAATCAGTTTTTTGCATTGTACAAATTTATGACTTTACGAACAACTGCCTGTTTTGTTCAATTATGTTTTTATTATTTACGAATGATTTTGAAAAATTAAAAGCGCCTTTCGAAAGAATATCATATTCTTCCTGACTCATATTAATACACTTTTCAATTACCGAAATAAAATCCTTCTCTGCCGACAAGGGAATATCCCATCCTGCAATATGTTTTTCTAAATTCCGCCACATGGTTTGATCGCTTATGATCACAGGAACTCCAACACTCATAGCCTGAAGAATCGCATGGCCAAAATTTTCTCCCCGTGTTGGGATGAAAAGAAAATGATAATCAGAAAGTGTCTTCAAAACATTTTCGGTCTGCAAGCTTCCTTTGTAATTTACACTCGCATTTGAAGGAAGCGCCTTTATGATCACCTTACATTCTTCCCAATATTCCTTATTATATACCGGACCATATAAATCAAACTCAACACGCCCTTTTGTTTTTGACAAAACTTCAATGGCATACTTCGTATTCTTTTCCGGAGAAATGCGCGCAACGCTTATCAATTGAACTGCTTGTTTATTTTTCTTTCTTTGCTTCCATTCCGAAGCAATATCTTTCCGCCAAAGATTCGGAGCCAACTTAACATTAACTTTTTGTCCAATATTTCTTCTGATATCTATTTCTTCTTGCTCATTTGTCGCATGAAACACCACATTCTTAAACAACTTAATCGCTTTCGCAACCGAAAGAAATATTTTTTTCTTCGTCTGCTTAACTCCGAGAGCGCTTAGCGCAAGCATTCCTCTGACAGCAACTACAACCTGCGTATCGCTCTTTCGCCTTAAATAGTATAGCGGAAACAAGGTAAAATAGATCGAATAAATCCCATTCAAATAAACTACATCAAATTTCTCTTCCGACAAAACAACACGAATGGTTTTTGAAGAAAGTTTTTCTTTTGAAATATAATAAACTCTAATCCCATTTGACAAAATATTCCACGAATCACTTTTTACATTTAAATATGGAATATCCTCCATATAATCCGTATCGCGTGTGACAACTAAAAATTCAAATTCATCTTTCAGATGCTCAATGAGATTCGTGCAAGATTGAATCGGACCTCCTGCCCGATAACCCGGAAAAAACCAATCAATGAAAACAAGTATTTTCTTTTTCTTCACTTTGAATTCGAATAGTGTTGAATAATAGAAAGCAATGTAACCGCCCATTTCTCAGGCGTGATTTGACTTGCAAGTTCGGCACTTCTTTCTCCCATTTGAAAAAGGTTCTCATCGGGCATAGAAATAATTTTCTTAATTGCCGATTTTAGTCCGGCAACATCTTTTGATTTAAAGACAAGCCCATTTTCATTCTGGCTAAGAAATGTTTCGTTGGCTCCTACCTCATCGCTACACACTAAAGGAAATCCTGCTGCAGCAAACTCATGCACAACTACTCCCCATGGCTCAAAGTGGCTTGCTAAAATAAAAACTCCGGTTTCTGAAATATATTTGCCCATATCTTGTGGCTGAATAAATCCAAAATGTTTGATCTTAGGATGTTTTATCTGAGGAATATCTCCCGTTCCAAAACACCAAAGTTCCCAATCGTTAGGAAATTCTGCTGTTACTTCCGAAAATGCCTGCCATAAATCTTTAATCCCTTTAAACTCATAATATCGTCCGGCAAAAATAAAGCGATGAGGGAATTTATTTTTCTTTTTTTCTCGCAGCGCTAAATAGATGGCATGAAAAAAATTGTAATCAGCAGAATACGCACCCATCTGTATCTCCTCTTTCGAAAAACCAAGTCGTTTTGCAAATTGAAATTGTTTTTTTCCAGGCACCCAGCACGAGTTAAAATAGTTTTTCACAACAAACGAGTTGAAAACAGAAGCTATATTTTGTTTTAGTGTATTCTCCCATTTATTATCAAAACCAAGTATTACCGGTATTTCTTTCCTATACTTCTTACACACCCTTAAGTATTTTTTGTTTATCCAACCACCGCAAAAAATGGCATCTACCTTGTGATCTTCAGCAAAAGCAATTATTTGCTCGCACGTAGAATCACTCTGATTATAAAAAAAAACGAAAGGAGTATGTTTAAATTCAAATGGAGCTTCTTTATTTATCTCTTTAGAAAAAACATAAACTTCAGCACCATTCTGAGATGAAAATTTATTGACACACGACAAAAAATATCCTGCAAGTTCTTCATACAAAACTAATAGTTTCATTTTAGTAGTTCAAAAAGATTATTACATTTGAATGACAGTATAAAGTTAGAACATTTTCTTATGGAAATAGGAGTTTACGAAGATTGGATGAGGCCTCAGGTTGCAAAAATGTTTAGCTTACAATATGGCCTAAATGAAAATGATTTTTCAAAACTTATTGAAGATTTCTATGAGCATCCTTATCAAAAGGACCGATGCCTCCGAATTGTTGCAAAGGAAGAAGACAGGGTTATAGGCTTTCAATCTTTCTTCTACTGGCCATATAGATTTAACAACAAAATCTACAACTCCTTTCAATCAGGGAACTCGCTTGTGCATCCCGAGTTTCGAGGGAAAGGGATATTTCAAAAACTACTTACTTATATAGATACTCATTCAAGAAAATTAGGAATTGATTTTTTAATAGGTTTTCCTGTCGAAGCATCAAAAAAAAGTTTCATAAGAAATCAATGGGAAAACATTTTGAATTTACAATGGCACATAAAAATTATAAATCCATTGTCATTTTTTTTCTCTTTACGCCTACAAGAACTTCACAACGTATTTAATACACCAAGCTATACTTTGGATGGAAATTCGTCTTCTTTTCGATTAGCAAGCAACCCTGATTTTTCAAGCTGGAGGAATCACTATTCAAAAGAGGGGAGATATTTATACTTTTCATTTGCACAACAAAACTATTCTGCTAATTTCACTCTCAAATTTATCAAAAGAAGAAAATACATAAATGAATTAATCATAGGTGATTTTCAATGTAATACTAATGATTTAACTTTTATACATGAAGCGTTTAATACTCTGATTCGAAAAGCCCGTTCGCTTCGATTTCTCTCGATTCTTACGATTGCAATAAATGAACGATCTTCATATTCTCTTTTGAAACCACTTCTACAATCAGGTTTTAAAAAAACAAATAAAAAAATATATTTTATCATTAAAGATTTTAGTAATAACCAGGCTATTCATAATCCTGAATCATGGACTCTTTACAGAAGCGACATTGATACGTGGTAACTTATGGCTTTTAAGATTTACAATAGAAATCACATCATAAAACATTTTTCGGGAAATATTCTTTCCTTGTTAGGAAACATGCAGCACCTCTCGAATGACTTATTAGTTTTAAATTATCATGGGACGCAAAAAAAATTCATGCCTAATTTTGAAAAACAGCTTGATTATTACAAACACCATTTTGAAATAATTACTCCTGCACAATTAGAAAATTATTATTCAGAAAAAGCAGAGAGAATATTGAAAACACAACTACTTCTTACTTTTGATGATGGTATAAAAAACAACTTATATGCCGCTGAAGCTCTTCAAAAAAGAAACATCAAAGCATTTTTTTTTATCATCCCTTGCTTTATTGAGACCGCACATCAAGATCAAAAAAAATACTTCCATTCAAATATTCGTTCCGTTACAAATCCACATATTGATTCCCAAGAGGATGATTTTTCATCTATGTCATGGGAAGACCTCTCTTCTTTGCTTACTCAAGGACACAGAATTGGCTCTCACACTTACAGCCACAATATGGTCTCGTCTATGTCTGATTCCAAAAACAGCGAAAGTGAAATTATTGCATCTAAAAAGATAATTGAAAACAAACTATCTATGCCGATTAACTCATACTGCAGTCCTAACGACACCTTAATAAGCACCGGCAGAACAGAAATACAACTCATCAAAAAAAACTATCTATATCATTTTACCACTTATCCAGGAAGCAATTACGAATGGAAAAACCCATATTTTATCAAGAGAGTAAATACTGAAGCATTCTGGCTTTCAGGAACAGTAAAATATGCATTGGGGAAATTCGATAGGATCAGATGGAAAAATAAAAGAGATTTATTTCAATCAATGTGCGACAAAGAATAAAGTTTTTTGTTTTCGTTAAATTCAACACTTGTAAAGATGGTCAGAATGATCCAAAGCTGAATAGTAATCGGATTAAGCGATGCAGCCATCCATGATTCAAAATTGGCAGAAAAAAGTATGGTAAACATCACAGGAAAGGCAATTCTTGAGTTTTTCGCTCCATTTATAAATGCAAGAAGAAATCCTCTTGCAAAAAAAAACAACCCAATAATGCCCGTATTTAACCAAATCGTCAGATATGAATTATGCGCATTTCCCTGATGACCAAGCATTGACAATTGCACAGAGTCTTTTCCGTAAAATAGTATCTCGTCATATGCAAAGCCCTTGCCAAAAAAGAAATTTTCCTGAATACGTTCCCAGGCAAAATGCCATGCAACATTTCTTCCGGATCCCGTTGCCAATGTTTCAATTCTGAAATATTCTCCTAAGCTCAAGTATCTAATTATGGTTTCAAAATTCTGAAATATCAATTCATACCCAATAGCAATAAAAGCTAAAACAAAAAAACCAATGAAAGGGGAAAGTTTATACAGTCTCATAAATACGAGAAAAGACAAAAGACATACTATTGTATTCCTTGATCCGGAGGCAATAGCCGAAAATATAATTAACACATAAATAAAAATCTTTTCTCTCTTCAGAAATAAACTCGGATAATACTCTTGAACTACAAAAAACAGAAGAAAAAATATTGTACAAAACAATCCTAAACCATTAGGATTTCCAAAAACACCTCTATAACGACCCGCTAAAGAGACCATTGGAGATCCTGCCAATTTCATAGCAACACCTGCAATCAAAAAGAGAGCAAAAAGAAATACTATATTTCTAAAAAAAAATTCTCCCCGAATCTGATATACTTTAACAACGTAATTTGGAACAACAAATAACAATAAGGTATAGGATAATGTTTTCTGAAAGCATTTTCCCCAGTCATCGCTAATAACAATCAAAAACAAGGAAAGTATTAAAAACGGTGCAAATAAATAAAACAACTTATTCACAGATCCAAAATTTTTTCTGTCAAAAAAGAAAAATAAGGAAAGAAGTAATATGTATATAACCTTAACATCAGCAGCAAAAGCAAGCCCCTTATACCTGCTGTCTGAAAGAATTAAGATAACAGCAAATCCCAGAAAAAGTTCTTCATACAAGAATTTATATTTTAATGCAAGTACCGATAGAAGAATAAATATAATAGCCGGAATTGGTCCTGCTGTGATTCCCACCAAAATCCACAGAGAACAGAGAAGTAAAAACTGATAATTCGACCGGATATATTCTTTCACTGAGTAAAATAAAAGTGTACGAATTTACTTAATTCGAGCGTAGATATGACAAGGATAAAAAATAACACTACACAGCAGTTTAACAAAGATGACTTATGTGAAAAGAAGTTATTCTTAACTTCGTCTCGTGCAATCATCCTATAAAATACCTAATCTTCTTCCCGCCACCGAAGCGGTGCTAATGAATGATGTCTATCTTATTCTTCTCTATGCAAATCGCATTCCCCCGCACTTACTGATCTCGGTAAACGGAAAAATATTTACACTCAGCGTAAAAGGTGCAAACGTGGATGGAGAATTACCCGCATTACTCTCTCTTATCCGCAGAAAAAATATAGAAACAATTTTCATCCAACTACATGTCCCGGCATTTTTCAGAACTGAACAACTTCGCGAAGAAATTCGAAATTGTACTCTCGCCTACCCGCGTGCTGACATCGGAGTTGCCAGTTGCCTTGCTCCCATAAAAGATTTTTGTCATTCGGTTTACGATACAGATTCAAAAGATGTAAATCTAATTTTCGATCTTCTTCCAAAACTTCAGGAGAAGAATGCGATGAGGAATTGCTACCACATGAATCTTCATCTCACTTCAAACACTTTTGAAATCAAAAGATACGAAGTGAATGATGTTTATGAAGCCATAAGGAATTCTTCTTTGATATTGACAACGTAATCAATACTACCCTTCAGTGTTATTATCCGAAAAAAAAATATTTCTGCGCCCTGTTCTGCCATCTGATGCAGATATACTTTACACATGGGAAAACGATAAAGCCAATTGGGGTGTCAGCGGAACAAAAAAGCCATTTACAAAAAGAGAAATTGAATATTTTATTTCCAATCAGAAAGATGTTTATCTGGATAAACAATTACGCTTGATAATTTGTCTGCTCTCTCCCTCAGGAAATAAAAGTGGAATTGGCTGTATTGACCTATTTAATTTTGACGAGTTCCATCTCAAAGCAGGAATCGGAATTCTCATAGATCAAAAACATAGAAAGAACGGTTATGCATCTGAAGCATTGACGTTGCTAATCAGATACGGTTTTGAAATTTTAGATTTAAGAAAACTATTTTGCCATATTTCAGAGGAGAACGAAGCAAGTTTAAAACTTTTTAAAAAAAACAAGTTCAAGATTATTGGGAAGAAGAAAGGCATTTGCTCACTTCAACTATTAAATAAGTAACGCCATTGCTCAGCTTCCATTTTAAGTATTTTTGAATCACTTTCATTTCCCTATGACAAAATCATTCTTCAGAAATATATTTATCTCCCTGCCTTTCTTTTTAATTATCGCTTCACTTTTCAAATGCAGCTCTTCTAAGAACAATGAATTCCAGAAGGAAACTTATAAAAACCTTGATTCGAATGTTCATTATGTCGGCATGCTGGTTTGCAAGGAATGTCACAGCAACATTTATGAAACATTCATCGAAACAGGAATGGGGAAATCATTTGACAGAGCAACTAAAACAAAAACATCTGCGCATTTTGGAAATAATGATGTTGTGCATGATAAATTCTCTGATCTGAATTATCATCCGTTTTGGTCAGGAGACTCAATGAACATTATGGAATTCAGATTAGAAAAGAAGGACACAACATTTAAACGCATCGAAACTGTAAATTACATTGTCGGCTCTGGGCAACACACCAATTCACATATCTTTAATACGAATGGCTATCTCCATCAAATGCCGATGACTTTTTATACTCAAAAAGGAAAGTGGGATTTGCCGCCCGGTTTTGAGAATGGAGAAAACGAACGGTTCTCTAGGAAAATTGGACTGGAATGTATGTCTTGTCATAATTCATTGCCTGAGTTTGTGCTGGGTTCTGAAAATAGATATTCAAATATTCCAAACGGTATTGGCTGTGAACGTTGTCATGGTCCGGGAGAAATTCATGTGAAAGAAATGCAAGCTGGCATGACGGTTAACGTATCAAAACAAATTGACTACTCAATTGTTAATCCTGCAAAACTTCCTATCGATTTACAGTTTGATGTTTGCCAGCGTTGTCATTTGCAGGGAAATGCCGTGTTAAAATCAGGAAAATCATTTTTCGATTTCCGTCCCGGAATGAAACTCTCGGACATGGAAACAGTTTTTCTTCCGAAATATGCAAATGCAGAAGATGAATTCATCATGGCTTCTCATGCAGACAGATTAAAAATGAGTCAGTGTTTTATTAAGTCTGAAGGGAAGATAGAAAAAAACAGCCTAAGACCCTATAAGAATGGGCTTACCTGTGTAATCTGCCACAATCCTCATGTGAGCGTAAAAGTAACCCGTAAAGAAGTTTTCAATAATGCTTGTAAAAGTTGTCACC
This sequence comes from Bacteroidota bacterium, assembly GCA_016213435.1. GTDB lineage: Bacteria > Bacteroidota > Bacteroidia > Palsa-948 > Palsa-948 > Palsa-948. The sequence goes on along the minus strand of JACRAL010000214.1, from coordinate 16,754 downwards.
TCAGCCTTAACCCCTCTAAAAAAAAGACTTGCTCAGAAACACAAGCAATAAGAAATAAAGTGCAGAACAACTGCGTATCATGCCATATGCCTAAGAGCAGTGCCATAGATATTCCACATGTATCAATCACAGATCATTTTATTCGAAAAAATGTAAAGAAACAAGATGTTGCGGGAATTAAAAAATTCATCGGACTTGTTGCTATCAACGAAAAAAATCCTGAGCCTAAAGTTAAAGCAGAAGCCTACTTGAATCAATACGAAAAATTCACCCACGACCTTCCTCTACTCGATTCAGCAAAAAAGTATTTGCAGGACAAAACTATTGACGAAATAAAAAACAATCTTTCATTGCTTGTACGTTTCTGCTTTCTGAAAAATGATTATAAAAGGATATTATACTACTCTTCCAGATTTTCTCAACATTTTTTGTTGACTACCTTGCTAAATCACATTTCCTACTCAAATAATGACGCATGGACTTGTTACCGCATAGCACAAGCATATACTAACACAGGGCGTATAAATGATGCTTATTTATTTTTCAAAAAAGCAACAGAACTCGCACCTTATAATCTTGATTTTCAGGATAAGCTTGGAGTAAATTTGGTAAGCCAAAACAAAACGGAGGATGCAATAAAAATATACGAAAAAATAATTTCCGAGGATCCAAAAGATGCATCTGCCTATTCCAATCTTGGATTCATCTATTTTATCAAACACGATTTTACATCTGCAGAAATTAATTACGACAAATCTCTTGCACTTGATCCTGATTTCAAAACTGCCCTGATGAACAAGATTCAACTCTATGTCACCCAAAATAAAAACAGCCAAGCAACAAGTATTTTAAACCAAATGCTCAGAAAAAATCCTCACGATCAACGATTACTATCAATAAAACAGAAATTAGGAAACAAAATTTAAATTTGCACTTATAACCTAACAACAATAGATAATTGTGGCCAAAAAGAAAAAAAATATTTTAAAAAGAATCCTTCTCTGGCTTCTGCTCATTTTGATGGTAGCAGGAAGCATTGCTGCTTACATCGGCTACCAGATGATCTATCTTCCCAATATCTCTCTCGGAGAAAAAAAATCAGAAATAATTTTTATTCCAACCGGCTCAAGATTCGAGGATGTTTTTCGAATTTTATCTAATGCCGCTATTCTGAAAAATAAGGAATCCTTCATTCGTCTTACGAAAATAAAAAAGTACAAAGACAATGTAAAGCCTGGACGATACCGCATTGCAGCCAACATCAGCAACAACGAACTTATTAATCTTCTGCGTGCGGGATTACAGGAACCGGTTACAGTTACTTTTTCCAACATCCGCACAAAAGCCCAATTAATTTCCCGTGTGTGCAAAAAACTGGAAGCTGATTCAACAGAGCTTTCCGCACTTCTCAATAACGACCAATACCTGAAAGATAATTTCGGATTGAAAAGCGAGACAATTTTGACTATGTTCATCCCTAACAGCTATGAATTTAAATGGAATACTTCTGCAAAACAACTGATGGAGCGCATACAATCCGAATACAAAAAATTCTGGACAGCAGAACGAAAGCAAAAAGCAAAAGATTTAACCCTAACACAAACACAGGTATCCATTCTTGCATCCATCGTTCAGTCTGAACAACTGCAGTTTCCTGATGAACGTCCAAGGATAGCCGGGCTTTACCTGAATCGAATAAAAAAAGGAATGTGTTTGCAAAGTGATCCTACAATCATTTATGCGATTGGCGATTTTAGCATCAATCGTGTACTTGCCAAAGACAAAGAAATTGTTTCCCCCTATAACACTTATAAGTGTTCCGGATTACCACCGGGTCCAATTTATATTCCTGAGATTTCATCTTTAAATGCAGTTCTTTATTATGAAAAAAACGATTTTATTTACATGTGTGCCAAAGAAGATTTCTCCGGAAAACATAATTTTTCAAAAACGCTTGTTGAACACAATCGCAATGCGGAGAAGTACCGTAAAGCATTAAACAAAAATCAAATCATGAGATAATTCAAACATATCCATTAAAATTTATCCCAATTTATGAGCATATAGACTTATTAACAGCCCCTTTGTGATAAAAAAAAATGGTTTGTTCAAAAAATAATTACTTTTGCGAGATTAACAATCAATTACATAAACATTAAGCCCTAAACTTGTTTTGGGGTAATTTCAGAAACCAAACTTAATTCATTTCAATATGAAAAACCAATTACAGAATGTTGCATTATCATTACTCGCTGTTGCAGGTCTTGCTTCTTGTGCCGGCTTGGGTTCCATGATGAAAAAATATGACAAGATGGTGACTTATGAAGTTAAACCAAACCCACTGGAAATGCATGGCGATACTGTTGCAGTGAATGTAAGCGGAAAATACATGCCTAAATATTTTGCAAAAAAAGTGACTCTTATTATCACGCCAACCCTCAAGTATAATGGAGGCGAAAAAGCGCTAAAACCTGTTACTGTTAGAGGCGAATCAGTAACTGAAGGAAGTGGTACAACGGTTAAATTCAAAGATGGAGGTAGTTTTTCTTATACAGACAGAACGGCTTATATCCCTGAAATGAAAAACTGCGACCTCGTTTTAAAGATTAAGGGGCAGCAAAAAAGCAAATCAAAAGATTTTGTAGAAAAGAAAGTCGGTGACGGAACCGTTGTTACTCCACTTCTTGTAAAAAACGATGAGAAACCTTTGCTAGGAAAAGATAACTTCCAGAAATCTTATCCAGTATCTCAAACCACAGAAGTTTTCTTTCTTGTAAACATGTCTGACATTCGTTCTTCTGAAGTGAAAGGCGCAAGCATGAGCGCTACTCAGAAATTTATCGAAGAAAAACGCGTAACAAAAAGATTTGTATTCAAAGGAGCAAGTATTTCTGCGTATGCTTCTCCAGATGGAGAACTTTCACGAAATGATAATCTTGCGAAAGATCGTGCCAAAATTACTGCAAAATATTACATGAACCTTGCAAAGGGAAAAGCAAAAGATAAAAATTTAATGCTCCATGGCGGTGAGGTGGAAACTTTTTACACTACCACCACTACTGCTGAGGACTGGGATGGATTTAAGAGTTTGATGCAGACATCAAACGTCAAGGACAAAGAACTTATTCTTCGTGTTCTTGAAATGTATCCTGATGGGGAGAAACGCGAGAGCGAAATCAAAAACCTTTCTGCAACATACAAAGAGGTTAGCGAACAAATTCTTCCAAAGCTCCGCAGAAGTGTTACTACTTGGAACTGCGAACAGATGAGCCGTCCGGATGATGAGATTTCAAAGCTTGCAGCTTCTTATCCCGACAGTTTGGCAAATGAAGAGATTCTTTATGCTGCTACTCTTTCTAATGACATCAATACTAAACTCAGCATCTACAAAAATGCTGATCGTCTTTATGGAACTGACTGGAGATGTTCAAACAATGTTGGCTACTGCAATATTCTTTTGAATAAATCAGTTGATGCTCAAGCTGCAATGGACAAAGCAGCAGGATTAAACGGAAACGCATCTGAAGTGAATAACAACCTTGGCATCCTTGCACGCTGGAGCGGAGATCGTAAAACTGCAATGGATTTTTATAAAAAAGCTGGATCTTCCTCTGAAGTAAGTCACAACACAGGTATTGTAAATATTCGTGATGGAAAATATTCAGATGCTGTAAATAATTTTGGAGGTGAAAACTCTTTCAACGCTGCTCTTGCAAAAGTTCTTGCTGGCAATGGAGATGGAGCGCTTGCAACATTAGATGCTAGTCCCGAAAAAGAAGATGCCCTCAGCTATTACCTGAAAGCAGTTGTTGGTGTAAGAAAAGGAAATGCAGAATTACTTATTAATAATCTGAAGATTGCAATTAATAAAGATGCTTCTTTCAAGAGCAAAGCAAAAGAAGACCTTGAGTTCTTTAAATACCGCGAGAACGCAGATTTTAAAGCGCTCGTTGGGTAAAAACCTAATAAAAAAAGCCCGCTGAGAAATCAGTGGGCTTTTTATTTTTTTAATGTCTAAGTTCACGAATCAAACCCCCAGTTGATTGAAACGTTCACAAAACATCCTTTACTTATTCTTATTGCTGATCGTTTTTTTATTTTCGATAAACGATTCTTTTAGCTCTCCCTTTTGCGCAGATTCTACTCAAAAATATTTTCTTGCCATGAAAGGGCGGATTGGTTTAGGCAAGAAATCTTTATCTAAAGCATTCATACGCATTTATACAGATAGCTCTGTCACCCCTATTCAAAAATTCGAATCAGATATTGATGGATGGATTGCTTTCCAAATACCACTTCAGAAATTTTACACCATTAGAATTTCAAAACAAGGGTATGTTACTAAGATAATCACGGTTGATGCTCACATGCCCAAATCGCAAGAAACAGGAGATTTTTATTTTGAGTTTTCTGTTGAGTTATTTGAAAATATTGAAAGGCTGGATGTATCCATGCTTAAAGACCCTGTTGCAAAAATTTTCTTCAACACCTTTACGAAAAAATTTGATTACGATTATAATTACACTGCAAAAATAAATAACGATCTAAAAAAAATGTATCACGATTATGATCTTCTGAAAAAACAAGGAGCAGCCACTCTTGTCGCTTCGGATCTAAAAGAAAAACAAAAAACAGAAAATGCTTTTACCGAAACAGAAAAAAAATCTATCCTTACACCCCCCGCCACAGTAATTAAAAGCAATCCCATTCTTTCTCAGCAAAAAGTAGTTTTCTCCATACAAATATTTTCCTCGTCCCAACAGGAGCCAAGTAACTCGATTAAGTTTCAAAGAATAACAGATGTGAAGGAAATGCATGAAAACGGAAAATATCATTATCATACAGGTGAATTTTCCGATCATAGTGCAGCAGAAAAAATGCTTGAAAGTATCAAAAAGGATTTCCCTAACGCATTCATAATTGCTTTTGTTGAAGGAATAAAAATATCCGACAAGGAAGCAAGAGATTTGATGAGCAAATAACTATTCACTTTGCTTTCCAATTTCTAAAAAATTCCCACAGCACGACTCCTGCACTCACAGCAATATTGAGAGAATGTTTGGTGCCACCCTGAGGAATTTCGATACATCCATCGCATGCATTCAGGACATCCTGCTGAACACCCTCTACTTCATGGCCAAAAATAACAGCAAATTTAAAGTTTAACGTTTCAAGTTTCAAGTTATTCAATGGAACACTTCCTTCTGCTTGTTCTATTGCATAAATCTTGTATCCCAATTCTTTTAATTCGCTGACAACTTCTAAAGTTGACTTGTTGTATTTCCACTTCACAGTCTCTGTTGCACCAAGAGCGGTTTTTAGAATTTCTTTATGTGGAGGATATCCTGTTATTCCGCATAGATAGATCGCTTCCACAGGAAAAGCATCAGCTGTGCGAAAAACAGAACCTACATTGTAGGCACTTCTCACATTGTCAAGCACTACAACGATCGGAAGTTTTTCAGAAGAGCGAAATTCCTCTGTAGATTTTCTTTCAAGTTCTGAATTAGCAAGTTTTCTCATGGTGCGAATATCGAATAAAAACTAATTTATCAATGAAACAGATATAGATATCGGAATCTTTGCAAATGTATTTATCTGTAAATTCGCAATGATTAGTTATTTGCACTATGTCATCTATATATAAATATCGCGCTGCAAAAAACGGGAGCAAAAGCGGAAACGATTCCGAAACTCCGCTGATGCAGCAATATTCCAGTATCAAGTCAAAATATCCTGACGCAATCCTTCTTTTTCGCATAGGAGATTTTTACGAAACCTTCGGAGAAGATGCGATAAAAACTGCTGCCACTCTCGGAATTACACTCACGAAAAGAAGAAATGGTGCTGCAGCGGAAATTGAACTTGCTGGATTTCCTTATCATTCGCTGGACACCTACTTGCCTAAACTGGTTCGAGGAGGACACCGTGTTGCCATTTGCGATCAGTTGGAAGATCCAAAGTTAGCCAAGAAGATTGTGAAACGGGGAATTACCGAATTAGTAACACCGGGAGTTTCTTATAACGACAAAACCCTCGATCACAAAACAAATAACTTTCTTGCTTCTGTCCACTTCGACAATACGAATGCCGGTGTTTCTTTCTTAGATGTTTCTACAGGAGAGTTTTTAGTTGCGCAAGGAACGATTGAGTACGCAGAAAAACTTTTGCAAAACTTCAAGCCGAGTGAAATACTTTTCCAAAAAAACAAAAAGAAACAATTCTCAGAACTCTTTGGAGAGAAATTCTACACCTATGGTTTAGATGAATGGGTATTCAGCGAAGATTTTTCCAACGAGACTTTGCTAAAGCACTTCGGAACTGCATCACTGAAAGGATTTGGAATAGAAAGTCAGAGTTTCGGCATTGTTGCTGCCGGTGCTGCGCTCCATTATCTTGCTGCCACCCAGCACGACCGAGTGCAGCATATTCAATCCATCTCGCGCATTGAAGAAGATCACCATGTGTGGCTAGATAAATTCACCGTACGCAATCTTGAACTTTTCTGGTCGCCCAACGAACGAGCAAAAACGTTAATCGATATCCTCGATAATACAATTTCTCCCATGGGATCACGCATGATGAAGCGCTGGCTTTCCATGCCTTTGAAAGAAAAACAGCCCATTGAAGAACGCCTGAATATTGTTGACCTTCTTTTAAAAAATCCTGAACTGTCGGAAAAAATTGCGAATCAGATAAATCTCATCGGAGATTTGGAAAGATTGATCTCTAAAGTTGCTACAGGGAGAATTTCTCCGAGGGAAGTGGCGCATTTGAAGAGAGGACTGTATGCGATTGAGCAAATAAAAAATGCAGCCCATCCCCTAACCCCTTCCCAAAGGGAAGGTGGACAACAGCCAATTTCTGCGGAAGAAAACATTTCCGGATATATGATGGCTGATCCGCAACTTTATAAACTGTTAAAAGACTTTGTTCAGCAAAACAGAAACCATCCAACAGAAGCAGAATCAATTCTATGGACACAGTTAAAAGGGGCTGTACAGGATAAATATCATTTCAGAAGACAACATATTATAGGAAAATATATAGCCGATTTTGTCTGTCTTGATAAAAAACTTGTAATTGAAGTGGATGGCTTAATACATCAGCTTCCGGAAAATATTGAGAATGATGAAATAAGAACACAATGGCTGAATGCGCATGGATTTATAGTAATTCGATTTAAAAATGAAGAAGTAATCGGAAGTATAGATTCTGTCCTGCAACAGATTAACGAAAAGTTAAATCAAATACCCTCTATCGCAGAATCTAACGTCCTTCCCTTTGGGAAGGATTTAGGATGGGCTGCTGTTAATAAAATTGCGGAACAATTAAATCCATGCTTGCTGATCCGGGAACGAATAGAAAAAGAAATTGTATCCGATCCTCCTCCCATGCTGAATAAGGGGAAAGTAATTGGTGACGGAGTGAACGCTGAACTGGATGAACTGAGAAAAATAATGTCCTCCGGTAAAAATTATTTACTGGAGATACAACAGCGCGAAAGTGAAAGAACTAATATTGGTTCCCTAAAGGTCGGATTCAATAATGTTTTCGGATACTTTCTGGAGGTAACAAACTCACACAAAAGCAAAGTCCCCTCTGACTGGATACGCAAGCAGACACTTTCCAATTGCGAAAGATATATCACGGAGGAATTAAAACAATACGAAGAAAAAATTCTGGGTGCAGAAGAAAAGATACTCTCACTCGAAACTCAATTATTCAACGATCTTGTTCTTTCGCTCGCAGATTACATCCCTCCTATTCAGCTCAATGCTTCGCTTATAGCAAGATTGGATTGCTTGCTTTCCTTCACACAAACCGCACAGAAGAATAATTATGTACGCCCGCATATCAACGACAGCAAAGTAATCGACCTCAAAGCAGGAAGGCATCCTGTGATCGAAACACAATTAGCGGTGGGAAACGAATATGTTGTCAACGATATTTATCTCGACAACGAGCAGCAGCAAATCATCATCATCACCGGTCCAAATATGTCCGGAAAATCGGCATTGCTAAGGCAGACTGCACTCATCGTCATTATGGCCCAGATGGGAAGTTTTGTTCCGGCACAGCATGCCGACATAGGACTCGTGGATAAAATATTCACTCGCGTTGGCGCATCCGACAATCTGTCGCTGGGAGAATCCACTTTCATGGTGGAGATGAACGAAACGGCAAGCATTCTGAATAATCTCTCGGATAGAAGTTTGATCCTGCTGGATGAGATCGGGAGAGGCACCAGCACTTACGATGGCATTTCCATCGCATGGGCGATTGCCGAGTTCCTGCACCATCATCCTACGAAACCTAAAACGCTTTTTGCCACCCACTACCACGAACTGAATGAAATGGAGAAGACAATGCCCCGCATCAAAAACTTTAATGTGTCAGTAAAAGAAGTTGGAAACAAAGTAATCTTCATGCGGAAATTAGTTCCGGGAGGAAGCGAACATAGTTTCGGAATTCACGTGGCGAAGATGGCGGGAGTGCCGAAAAAAGTGGTGGATAGGGCGAATGAAATTTTAGAGAAGTTAGAAGTCAGAACTCAGAAATCAGAAGGAACAACAACTTCCAATATCAAAAGTGAAAAGGACGGGGAAATGCAGTTAAGTTTTTTCCAACTAAACGACCCTGTGCTTGAACAGATCAGAGATCAGATTCAGCAAACCGACATTAACACGCTCACGCCCGTGGAAGCACTGATGAAATTGAATGAGATAAAGAAATTGATTGGAGGATAAAAGTTCAGCGATAAGCCATAAGCAAATAGGAATTAGAAAATCTCCCTTATCACTTATGGCTTAGCCCTTCGCACTATAATTATTGCTGAATTACAATCTTCTTACTCACCATTCCTTCCTCTGTTTGTGCACGCAGAAAATAAATTCCAGTTGGCACATCAAGAGTTATTATGGATGCCGGACTATTTATTATTGCGGAATATACTTTTCCTCCCATAATATTAAATACTTCTATTTTTCCCTCTACCCTCTTGCCTCTTCCATCTTCCATCTTAATTGTAAACATTCCCTTTGAGGGATTAGGATATACCTGTATTGACGAAGCAATATTCATTTCTGCTACTGCTGAAGAAGATGTATCATTTAGCTTATATATATTGGAACGAGAAGAGTTAAGATTGCTTTTCATAGGCTGAGGTATCTTATTGAGGGAGATAGCGCATCCGAGAGGATTTCTTACTTCAATAAAGTAAAACAGATTAATTAACGTAGGAGGAGTATCGGTATACGCATTCAGGTTGCTTGGCACTGAATCAAGCAGCATCCATCCTGCGGCAGAAGTATAACGCCAGATATAATAGGTGGAAATTGAAAACCCTTCGTAGTTATCCCAGCTAAGATTTACCGCCTTGCTGCCTAAGCCAATATTTGCAGCAAGATGAACTGTTTTGTGGTAAACACTGAGCGGTGATTCATTTCCGCATGTATCCTCTGCTGCAATCCTGTATCTCCATGCACGCTGAAGAGGATTTGCGCTTTGATCCGTCCATGCGCTTGGCAGAGAAGCAGATCTGCTGCCGAGTTTCTGAAACACTCCCGCCTGCGTAGTTTCGCGGTAGAAATTATATTGTTTGATTCCCAGATTTGCAATACTGTCTTTTGTAAACACGCAGATGTTTTTTCCTGTTGCCGTATCCACCGTTACAATACAAATTGCCGGTGAAGATGGTTGTTGAGCAGGAATGGATGTGCTGAGCGCTCCTGTACATGGATTTCCATTGCTGTAAATTGTTAAGCCATACATACCCGGCACAACTCCCACTATGTCTTCTGTGGTAGCGCCATTCGTCCATGCGTAAGTATATGGAGCAGTTCCACCGGTAACAGAAATATAAATTGACCCTGTTCCGCTTCCGCATGTGGCAGGAATAATAGAATCAATGGCGGCAGTTGCCGCACCCCAATTAAGAATGCTTCCCATTCCGTATTTTGTGCAACCCTTACTATCCATAACAGTTACCGAATAACTTCCGGCAGCAAGATTGCTTATCATTTTAGTGGTTGCACCTGTGCTCCATAAATAAGAATAAGGAGAAGTTCCACCGGAAACCAAAATAGCAGCTGCTCCATCCAAATTTCCGCAGGAAGCATTTACTATGCTGTCCGCAAGAATGATTGCATCCGGCTGAGAAACAAGCACGCCTTGCATTGCCTTGCATCCGCTTGCATCTGTTATCTGAACTTCAAAAGGACCTGCATACAGGTTGCTGATGTTTTGCGTGGTGGCTCCGTTATTCCAAAAATAAGTATAAGGAGCAGAACCACCTGCGACAGAAAGATTTATTGCTCCGCTTTTATCTCCGTTACATGAAACATTTGTTGTTGATGTAACTGTGATTGCCGGTGCGCCTGCATCGCTTACCAATGCAGCTTTTGCATCGGTGCAGCCGCTTGCATCGGTAACAAGCACCATGTAAAGCCCAGCAGACAAACTATCTGCCAAAAATGTTACATCTCCGCTTGTCCATTGATACGTGTAGGGTGCAATGCCGTTAGTTGCCACTACGGATGCTGAACCACTTTTCTTACCGCAGGAGGAGTTTGTTGTTGTAATGGAAAGCGAAATATTGCATAATGAATTTACAGCATCACCACCATCATTCGCTTTTTGAGTCCATGTTCCTTGAGAAAACAGGGAAGAAGTACAAAGGCCGAAGGCAGATGTAAGAATACAAATTACCGGGAATAAAGTTTTTTGTTTCATGGGGGTATATTATTATGATGAAAATATTGTTTGCGAAAGTAGTAATTCCAGAGAATAAAGACCCACCCATTGCATTCTTCTTTCCCCCTCCTTCACCATCTGCAAATATTCATTATCCGAAAGATTCGATTCTTCATTTCCTTCGGCTGAGAATTGAAACTGTGCAATGCCTCTCTGATTGATTAATGTTTTCGATTAAATCCAAATCCGATTCTTCTTCTTCAATCCGATTTTCTCATAAATACATTTCATCCTTAAAATGACTTATTGCTATCACATATTTATAAACCGAATAAATCATGTCGGAAATTTATTTCTCTTCTTTTTTATCAGAATTAATTTTCACATCCTCAAAATATTTTACTGAATCGTAAGAAATATAACCGAACAGCCCATTCGCAATAGTATGCGGGTTTGCTTTATCTATTTGAAATAAAGAAGCAAATGTTTTCAGCTTATCAATCACAGAAACAGATTTTATTATTTCTGTTTTCGAATTTGTTCCATCAGTATAGTTTTCGGAAATAATATTGTTCTCTACTTTAAAAGTTGCAATCGGCTTACAACATATAAAGGAATAACTGTTCTCATTTCCGTAATAATCAGAACTTTCGAGCAAAATGCTGTTGTGAAACTTATCCCGAATTTTCAGATATATCCCAACGGGCGTAAAAGTATCAGCTATAATTTTCTTTTGATTAACATGTAAGTGATATTTCATTTATTAGAAATAAAAAACCGCTGTTGTTGAACTAGTCATAAAATTTAAATTCGTGTTGCCATGGACTAAGCTATATTATTATTCTCGCTTTGCGGGATTTCGATACTCAACATTTCTTCTTATTGCTAGTTCTTGGATGTGATTATTAATTTATTGCTTGTGGTAATGGCTTCTGATGTTACCCGAATAAAATAAATTCCATCCGGTAATTTCAGATTTAAAGTTTCCTGTTTACGATTTACGGTTTGCTCAAATAGCTTTTCTCCCATGACATTGTAAATGGTTAGTTGCAAATCGGGAGTTCGAAGTTCAGAGTTGAAATTAATCGTAAAATTTCCGTTGGAAGGATTTGGAAATATTTCGAGCTCTTTTGTTTTTCCTGCATAGTTCTCAATTCCCAAAGGTGCTTGACTGTATTTAACAATTGTCATATCTGGCATTCCGTTGGAGGGAGATGTCCATCCGCCAACATAAATGCTTCGGTCAGATGAAATGCGGATGTTAAATGGCCAGTCATAACCGTTGTGAGCATAACGTACTTCCCACATTTTGTTTCCGGCAGGAGAATATTTTAAAGTTAAAAAATCGGCTGAGGTGTTTGTGCCGGGACTTCTTCCTACGATATAAACATTCAGCGAATCATCAGTTAATACCCCATATGCTTCGTCCCAACTGTTTCCTGTTCCGTTATAGGTTGCTACCCATTGCTGAACTCCCTGCGAATTGTATTTTACCGTTGCAAATTCATAATCATTTCCTGTTTTAAAACTACCACCGGTTACATAAACATTCAGTGAATCGTCAACATGAATGGCATCGGCATAATCCGTTCCGCCAACCTGAGTAAAATACCTAGCTAACCACAGCTGACTCCCATTTGAATCGTATTTTATGGTTACATAATCAAGAGTGGAATCCGTTCCTGTGCTGTAGCCGGTTATGTAAACATTTCCTAGCGTATCAACCACTACCGAGCCTTGATAATAAACTAAATCATATCCGTTTTTTGGTCCATTATATCGAGCACACCATTGCTGAACTCCAGCAGAATCATATTTAATAGTGGCGTAATCATAATCACTTGCAATACCTGTGCTCCCTCCAGAAACATAAAAATTGCCGTTCTTGTCTGCTGTAATTGTTCTTGCATCATCCACTGCGCTTGCGGGACCATCGTATCGCGCTACCCAAAGTTGAGTTCCCTGCGGACTGTATTTTACTGTAGCATAATCATCGCTTGTTCCACTTCCTTTGCTTATTCCGGTTACCGCTATATTACCCCAAGGGTCGACAGCAATGTGATTGGCCGCATCATCTGAATTGCCTGTTCCGTCATATTGCATTGCCCACTGAAATACACCTACAGAATCAAATTTTACAGTGATGAAATTTTTTCCTAAAGAGGTGGTATTGGTGAATCCGGCTGTATATATATTTCCTGCCTTATCCAAAACAAGACAATATGCCCATTCTTCAGAATTTGCTGTTCCATTATAGGTTGCTACCCACTGTTGTACCCCGAGTGAATTATATTTTACAACAGCAATATCTTTTGCCGTTCCACTGTTACTAACTGTTCCAGCTATGTAAGAATTGCCTGCTGTGTCCACTTGTATTGCTCTGCCATAATCTAATTGATTGGCCGTTCCGTTGTAGGAAGAAACCCATTGCTGTAAGGGTTGGGCAGAACAAATAGTTTGCAATTTGCAACTTGCAATCAGTAAAAAAATGAAGAGAAGTAGTTTTGTTGTTTTCATAGTTGTGAGAAATAAATTGTTATTATATATTATTTTTGATTACGTTTCTATGTATTTTTTTTCGTGAATGTTTTCTCTTTCATCAATTATTCTTCGCTCCCTGACTAATCCAGTTTTTTATATTATCCAGTTCAAAAGATTGCAAAGAACCTGATGGAGGCATTTGCCCACCGTATTTGAATGTATGGGCCACTTTATGTTGCAAAACCGAACTGTCGGAAGAAAATGGTTTCACCCGAAGCACTGGTGCATAATTATTAGAGGTTACATTTACAAGATTTCCATAGGAGTAACCTGTTGTGAGGTCCATATTTGCCTTTTGCGAAGTGGTATTATGACAGCCGGCAACAGCACAGTTAGTTGTAAAGATCGGCTGAATTTCAGTTGTAAAACTTATTGGCTGAGTGTTTTTGGGTGCCACAATAATCGGCCCCACATCTTTTCTGCAAGCACTGCAGAACAATAACCCGCTGATTAAAGTTATTGTCGGGATGAATTTTGAAAGATGACTAAATAATATGTTTAAATAGAGAGTCATTAGTTCATAAATAGCGAGGTTGTATTTTTTCATTCTCAATTCGATTTACGCCACTATCGCTTCATGTTTATTCTTTTACTAATATTTAAACACATGTATTCACGAGTTTACCTGTAACAGTTTATTTTTCAAGAATTGTAAATTCCGTTCTGCGATTCATTTGTCTTCCATCCTCCGTATCATTTGCAGCAACAGGTTGTGATTCGCCATACCCTTTTGCCACAAGCCGGTCTTTGCTGATATCTTTACTAATAAGATAATCTACCACCGATTGCGCACGTGCTTGCGAAAGTTTCATATTATACTCATCTGTTCCCTTGCTATCAGTATGACTGGATAATTCAATTTTCATGGTGGGATTATTACTCAGCAACTGAACTAATCGTTCCATTTCCGATATGGATTCATCGCGTAATGTTGCTTGATCAAAATCATGAAAAATATTCCTGAGAACTATTTTACTCCCTACATTTATTTTTTCTAAGGGAATAGTTTTATCAATCTCTTTATAGGCGGCTGTATCAGATATACTCACGTTGTCAGAATAAAAAAGGTAACCTTCCTTCCTTACGTTGATACCATAATTTTTTCCGGAAGGAAGCGAGATGAGAAATTTACCGGTGGCACTATTGGATTTTATTTTGGAAATAATTTCGTTTTTTTCGTTATCCGTGATTTCAATGTCTGACTCGAGCGGATCAAAAGTTCCTTTATCAATAACGATTCCTTTAAACAGGGTTAATTTGGGACCTTTGTTTTTTTTCTTTTCTACCGGGAAGATTTTATAAATATCTTTCTCTCCTATCCCGCCTGATTTTGCCGAAGCATAATAACCTATTTTACCATCTGCGGTTATCACAAAATATAAATCATCATCCGTGGTATTGACGGGAACTCCGAGGCTTGCTGGTTGATTCCATTTGCCATTTTCAAACACAGATTTAAAAATGTCATACCCGCCCATGCCGTTGTGTCCTTTTGAACTAAAATAAAGTGTTTTTCCATCAGGGTGAATAAAAACCCCCTCCTCATCTTCGGATGTATTGATTACACTGCCAAGATTTTTTACTCTTCCCCACTCCCCCTTTTGATCTTGCTTACACATCCAAATATCTCTTCCTCCTTGCCCGCCTTTTCGGTTGCTTACAAAGTATATTGTGTGGCCGTCAGGCGAAATGCTTGCGGAGGATTCGTGATCATCCGTATTGATAGGAGAGGGAAGCTTAACGGGTTCGCTCCATTCTTCCCCCTCCAGGTTCGATTCATAGATATCTCCGTTTCCGCTATTATCGTCACGATACAAAAGCATTCTTTGTCCGTCATTGGAAAGAGCAATGGCCGAATTATGTCTGCCCGGCTGATTGATAGATTCAGAAAGCCGTTTTGCTACTCCCCACTTTTTTTTCTTCTCATCATAATAGGATAAGTAAATGTTTTCCATTCCTTGTTTTCTCTTGTTGATTTCTTTTTCAGTTACGGGTCGTCTGGAAGTAAAAACAAGCATGCCTCCATCGGCTGATATTACGGGAGCGTATTCCGAAAAAGTTGTGTTAATTGTTTTGCCAAGATTAGCAATGGTAGTAGTTACCGAGTCAATAGTTTGTTTTTTAGAGGGAGATTTTTTTTGTGCATAAAGGAATAATCCAGAACAAAAAATAAATAACCCAATGAAAATAATTTTCTTTTTCATATTTATTTAAATTCTAGAAGCGGATTTATGCAGAAATGGATTTGGGGTTACAAAGCGCAGGGAAATTTCAAAACCTCCCCGGCCGTTACTGACTGATTTCAGACCTGAAACGTTCACATCGTAGCTTAGTCCGATGGCATATTGAGATATTTCAAACAACATCATTGCAATCACGGCATCTTTATTACGATAATAACCGCCAAAAGAAATGGCTGAACCTTTCACATAACCGGTATATTTTGATTCCTCTTTTAACTGGTAACGAATCATTGTTCCCATGAGCAGTTCTGATGCTTTTCCCTGCTGAAAATAAGATAGGCTCGGCACCAGCGAGATATTGCTATGGCTGAGTCCAATATTCGCATTCACATAAGCAACCGTTTTAAAATTCATTGTTTCTTTGGTTCCGTAAAAAGAATATTTTGGCTGATTGACATGAAACATGGCTATACCCGTGTTAATAGTCTTGTGATTATTTCCTGTGGAATATTTTTCTCCCTTACCATATTCATAATGAAGTCCTCCTCCTAAATCCAGATGGGTAAAATTAGTTCCCCCTGCAGGTTCTCCGGATAACATTGATGGATTGTAACTACTTCCATCATATTGATTCATCCACTGAAGGTTTGCATAGTTGATGCTGCGCTGGGCAAAGCCGCCATATAACCCTCCTCCCAATGTGCTTTTTTCGCTGAGGTAAACATGATAGGCGTAAGCAAGAGTACCATGGAGCGTTTTCATTTCCGCATCCCCTGCCTTATCGTTAAAAACATTTACGCCCACAGCAGAAAATCCTTTCTTTGCTTTTCTATAAGTTTTCATATCAAAGGAAACATCAGCTGTGCTGTAGGGTGTTGCCACGCTGCCCCACTGGTTTTTGTAGTTGGCAATGCCGCGCATGTCATACTCGGATCCAGCCTGTGCAGGATTAACAAGCAATGGGGTCATTAAAAATTGTGAAAAGTGAATGTCCTGAGCATGTAAAAAGACAGAGGATAAAAGGGCAAATGTCACGAGGGTTTTTTTTGTTTTTTTCATTGTGATGAGTGTTATTGGGTTGTTTGTTATTGGGTTGTTTGTTATTGGGTTGTTTGTTATTGGGTTGTTTGTTATTGGGTTGTTTGTTATTGGGTTGTTTGTTATTGGGTTGTTATTTGTTATTCGTAAATCATTTTATCAAACTTATATTTCCTTTTCTGCTTATATTTTCTCCGCTTGTTAGTGTGGCTTCCATGTAATAAACAAATGCGGAGGTGTTCATCGCTTTGCCTTTATACATTCCATCCCAGCAGGTTTGCGCATCGGTGGTTTCAA
>JACRAL010000209.1 GCA_016213435.1 Bacteroidota bacterium | reverse complement strand
CAGAGCCGTAGCTCGTTCTATTTCTTTTTGGGTCATGGTAATAAAATTGAGGGTTTAGCAATTTTCCTCAACTTTATCGTTTATCTCACATCCAAAAGAGCCAATTATTCAACACCTCGTTGTGCAGTTCTGCGTACACCCTGCAAAAATCATTTTTCATTCTCTTTTTAAGATAAATTATCTTACATTTGCATAGCATGTCACACATAAAATCATATTTAACGCTTGTTTTTCTTTCAGCAAATTTCGGCTTCTTATTCTCTCAGCCAAAGGAAGCTTATCCTATACAACATAAGGACAGTTTGATTCATCAAAAATTTCCTGTTGATTCAAAAACAGAGGCCGAGGATGCAGTTGAAAATATCGTAAAGTATACAGGACTTATACAAAATTTTCAAATAGTGGAAAACAGGAGCATTTCAACAGCAATTGCTTACAATAAAAAGAAGATAAGATATATTGCCTATAATCCGCAGTTCATGCTGCGGGTAAAAGACAGAACAAAATCTGATTGGGGCGCTGTCAGCGTGCTTGCACATGAGATCGGGCATCATCTTGCAGGGCACACGCTGATAAAAAAGAATCGTAACCCGCAGGAAGAATTGGATGCAGACCGTTTTTCCGGTTTCATTCTTTATAAAATGGGTGCATCACTTGAAGAAGCCAAATCGGTGATCAATCTGGTTGAACTAAACAGCAATTCAAAAACACATCCTACAAAAACAGCACGACTCATTGCAATAACTATCGGGTGGCTTGATGCAAATAAACTGGAAGAAGGTTTTAGTTCTTCTGACACTACTTCCAGAAATATTTCTGCCTTGCTTTCTTCGGATTCGCTGAAGCAGGCTTTGCAGAATCCTTCAGAGAAGAAGGTGCCGTACGTATATAAATGCTTGATCTACGCGGATAAAAATTATTATTTCGTGGATGAAAAAAATCAGGTGGTATCGATCGATGATTACGGACAAGCGTATGTAGTGGGCTACAAAGTAAAATCTCAGGATCCTAGTTTCAATTGGATATTTTCTGTTCAGAGTTTAACCTATGGAGTGGATTCGCGAGGGAAAATGTGGAACAAAACCTATGCAGGTGACATGTTTGTGGTGGGCAAGGTTTATAATATCAAGCGCTGATATCAGCATCCTGACAGGTTTTACGCATTAAATTAACAGTCTATAGTTCATTGAAATATGCAGGATGTGTTTGTGTGTGGTTAATAGTTTTGTTGATTGGCAGAAAAATGCAAATCAACAACTACTTTAAAAGCATTGAAGATCCACGTATTG
>JACRAL010000208.1 GCA_016213435.1 Bacteroidota bacterium | reverse complement strand
TGTACACTGGGAACATGGCTTTCATCCGTAGCAACCAAACGGTCGGAAGAAATTTATTCTGGAAGAGCCGTATGAAGCGAGAGTTTCACGTACGGTTCTGTGAGAGGGTGGGGGTGAAATTCCCCCGCTCTACTCGCTTTTGGGACTTTTCATATTCTCCTTAAAACCCTTTCCACCGCCTCCACCACATTCGGAGTATCAATTCCATATTTTGTCATGAGTTCATCGGGTGTGCCGCTTTCTCCAAAGGAATCGTTCACGGCAACCATTTCTATGGGGACAGGAAATTCTTTGGAGAGCAATTGCGCGATGCTGTCGCCCAAACCTCCGTTGCGCTGGTGTTCTTCGGCAGTAACCACGCATTTTGTTTTCTTCACGGATGCAAGGATGGCTTTTTCATCCAGCGGCTTGATGGTGTGAATGTTTATCAGTTCGCAGGAAATTCCTTTTGCTTCAAGTATTTCGCAGGCTTCGATCGCTTTCCAAACCAAATGCCCTGTTGCGAAAATGGAAACGTCTTTACCTTCGTTCAACAATTGTGCTTTGCCAATTTCAAATGCAGCCGATGAATCTGTAAAGTTGGGAACTGCCGGTCTTCCAAAGCGTAAATAAACTGGACCAACATGTTTTTCAAGTGCAATGGTTGCTACTTTTGTCTGGTTGTAATCGCATGGTACTATCACCGTCATGCATGGAAGCATTTTCATCAAGCCGATGTCTTCTAAAATTTGATGCGTGGCTCCGTCTTCTCCCAAAGTTAATCCTGCATGAGAAGCGCATATCTTTACATTCTTACTTGAGTAAGCAACAGACTGACGGATCTGATCATACACTCTTCCTGTGGAGAAATTTGCAAATGTTCCGGTGAACGGAATTTTTCCTCCGATAGTAAGACCGGCAGCCACACTGATCATGTTTGCTTCGGCAATGCCGCACTGAAAGAAACGTTCTGGAAATTCTTTTTCAAACGCGTCCATCTTCAGCGATCCGGTGAGGTCAGCGCAAAGTGCCACCACATTTGGGTTCTTCTTTCCGATTTCAAGAAGTCCTGCGCCAAATCCTGATCGTGTATCTTTTTTTTCTGTGTAAGTAATTTTTTTCATATAATAGTTTTTTCCCTGCTTTTCCCCTCCTCCCGCCCTAAAGGGAGCTATGATATTTGTATTTCCCCCTTTAGGGAAGGGGCTGCTGTTTTTAATAGATTTTTACCTGCACGCTTCCTCCCGATTCAACACGGAATTTTTTCTCGACAGTATAGATGGTTTCGGTTGCGTTTTGCATCCTGTAGATCACACGGTAATTTCCGGGCTGGAGTGTCAGATTCTCCTGAGTCAGCTGGTTATTCAGGTTATAGACCCAAACAAGTTTGCTTTTGTCCTCCAGATAAATACTTCCGGGTCCTGTAGCCGGTTTGTAGATAATGACATTTCCCGCTTGTGCGATTTCTATTGTGGTGGTTTTATTTTGCCCGATATCAACGTTGGGAAGATATATCCTGGGAAGCGTTAAAATCTCCAGGTCGTACTTCCCTACAATATATTTTTCATAGGCATTGAACTCCTGAACATTAAGTGTTTGCATTTCGCCTTTTTTGCGCACGATGCAAGGAGGTTTTTTATAGGTATCGGTAACTTTCAGATATAAATAACCCTGGGGCGCATCAACCGCTATGATATTATGTTTTCCGGCTATGAGTTTTACGTTGTTCTTTTCCACTTCCGGAATAGTATGAACGACAAGCTTGTATGTGCCGATCGGATCAATGTAAACAGTATCCGGATTTCCGCGGACGTTCATGGTATGCATGAAGTTGTATCGTATTACTCCAGAGAATTCATCGTAGAAAGTCATAGCTACATCTGTTTCGCTTGGCTTACCTGAGATATCCAGCAGGTTCACCTGTGCGGTGGTGTTGTTCAGCGCCTGGGAGATCACCACGTTCAGAATGTTTTTAAAACCAACTTCTGTGGTAGCATCATAATATTTCCCCACGCATCTGAAAGCATCTGCAAAAGCAAGGTCCATTCCGATGCCGATAACAAAAGGTTTCAGGAAAATTCCTTTCTTCTGGAGTTCAAGGGAAACAGCGCAGGGGTCACCGTTGCATTCTTCGATACCATCGGTGATAAGTATGATGATGTTTCTTGATTTTCCGGTTGCGGCAGTAGGGAAATCTTCCGCGCATTTTCCAAGCGAGTAGGCGATAGGAGTGGTGCCTGTGGGAACAAGTGCATTAATCACCTTCTTCATCTTGGGTGCGCTGGTAGGAATTGTTCCGAAGGGAACTTCTAATCTTGTGTCTTCGCAATTTCTCGGTCCGGGCCAAAGTGCGGATTGGTGTCCATAACAGCGCAACGCGATCTCCACATCGGGCGCACTCTTTTGCGTTAAGCTGTCCAGGAATTCCCCCAGAAGTTTTTTCGCAACATCAATCTTTTTCCCGCTTTGCCAATCCCCAAACATGCTGAACGAATCATCAAAGACAAAAAGAATGCGGGTTTTTGTAGCAGCAGGCTGTGCCCATGCAGAATCGAAAATGAAAAATGAAAAATGAAAAATGAAAAAAAGAAATAAAACTTTTAATTTTTGACTTTTGACTTTTGACTTTTGAATCATATTAGTAATCTCCAAGTGTTTCGGGCAGTTGAGCAAGTGCTTTTTGTAGTTGTTCATCGTTCGGGGCAACGCCATGCCATTTGTGATTGTTTACCATAAAATCTACGCCATGACCCATTTCTGTTTTCATCAGGATCATGACCGGTTTTCCTTTTCCTGTATGTTTCTTGGCTTCTTCAATAACAGAAATCACCTCTTCGATTTTGTTTCCGTTCATTTCTAAAACATCCCATCCGAATGCAATCCATTTTGCTTTAAGGTCTCCAAGATTCATAACCTTATCTACCGTACCATCAATCTGTTGCCCGTTCCAATCTATAGTAGAGATTAAATTATCAATTTTTCGTGCCGAAGCGAACATGGCGGCTTCCCAAATCTGCCCTTCCTGAATTTCTCCATCACCGTGCAAACTGAAAACAAGCTGAGGATCTTTATTTAATTTTTTTGCAAGTGCAGTGCCACAGGCAGCCGACAGGCCTTGTCCGAGAGATCCTGAAGCGATTCTGATTCCGGGCAATCCTTCGTGGGTTGTTGGATGTCCTTGCAAACGGGAATTTAATTTTCTTAAAGTAGCCAGTTCCTTTACTTCAAAATAACCTGAACGTGCCAGCACGCTGTACCACACAGGCGCAATATGTCCGTTGGAAAGAAAAAAAAGGTCTTCCCCGATTCCGTCCATTGTGAAATTCTCGGGATTGTGTTTCATGATATTAAAATACAATGCCACCAGAAATTCGGTGCATCCAAGCGATCCTCCGGGATGTCCGGATTGAGGTGCATGCACCATTCGCACAATATCTCGCCTAACCTGCGAGCATATCTTTTTTAATTCGTCAGTATATTTCACAGTAGAATTTATTTTGGTAGTAGAGGAAAGAGTTACTGTTGTCATAACGCAGGCGAAAATAAAGTAAATACTTCTTCTTCTTTTGAATGTTGAAAAACAGGTTTTATGTTAATAACTGTCGTCATTGCGAGCAATCCCGATAGTTATCGGGAGAAGCAATCTTAATTTCTTTTCTGAAAGATTGCTTCGTCACTTCGTTCCTCGCAATGACGAATGCATTCTGTTCATAACTCTGTGGAATTCTCATTCTTATTTGATCATAGAGTGTGTTGTTTTGTTTTGATTTTTGTGTTCATTCTTAAAAAAAATATTCTGTGGCATTAAAATGTGGAATTGTAGGACTGCCCAATGTAGGTAAGTCAACTTTATTCAATTGTTTGACGAACGCGAAAGCGCAGGCAGCAAACTTTCCTTTCTGTACAATAGAACCGAACATCGGTGTGATCACGGTGCCGGATGAACGGCTGACGAAACTTTCTGAGTTCGTGCATCCGGAGCGTGTTGTGCCGACAACGGTTGAGATCGTTGACATAGCCGGGCTGGTAAAAGGTGCAAGCAAAGGGGAAGGTTTGGGAAACCAATTTCTAGCGAACATACGTGAGTGCGATGCGCTCATTCATGTGCTCCGGTGTTTTGACGATCCGAATGTGGTGCATGTGGATGGTTCGGTGAACCCGGTGCGCGATAAAGAAGTGATAGATATGGAACTTCAACTGAAAGATTTAGATAGTGTAGATAAGAAAATGGGTCGTGTGAGAAATACCGCCAAGGCCGGAGTAGATAAAGAAGCGAAGAAAGCATTTGACGTACTCACGATTTACAAAGCGCATCTTGAAGCAGGGAAATCTGCGCGATCGGTGCAAGTGAAAGAGGAAGACAAAATTTATGTTGCCGATTTACAGCTACTTACTGCCAAGCCTGTTTTGTATTGCTGCAATGTGGATGAAGGTTCCGTAAAGACTGGCAATAAATATGTAGAGCAGGTAAAAAACCTGGTGAAGGACGAAAAAGCAGAGGTTGTTTTCATTGCCGCTGCTATTGAAGCGGATATCGCTCAGCTTGAAAATTTTGAGGATAGAAAAACCTTTCTTGCTGACATGGGATTGGATCAGCCGGGAGTGAACGTACTTATTAAAGCAGCTTACAGACTTTTAAATCTGCAAACCTATTTTACAGCAGGCGTAAAAGAAGTTCGTGCGTGGACCATTAGTAAAGGAATGACTGCGCCACAAGCGGCAGGAGTTATTCACACAGATTTTGAAAAAGGATTTATTCGTGCGGAAGTAATAAAGTACAATGATTTCATTACGCTGGGTTCTGAAGCAGCCTGCCGCGAAGCAGGAAAATTAGCGCAGGAAGGAAAGGAATATGTGGTGGGCGATGGAGATGTGATGCATTTTAGGTTTAATGTTTAAAGTTGGAGGTAGCAATTTGCGTCCTCAAATAATTCGGATAAAATGGATTTTTTTATTTCAATAGTTACAGTATTTATTCCTCTGATTATTGGAGTTATATCTACTTATTTAGTTCATAAACAAAAGTTCGATTGGAAACTTGATGTTTTGGTGTTTATTATTACAACAGGTGTTTCATTTGTGCTGTTTTATTTTATAATCAGGACTTACGCAACCCCCTCCCGAGCTTCGCTCGCAACCTTCGGTTGTCATTTGGGGAGGATTTAGGTGGGGCTACGTAAGTCCAAATAATGTTGGAATATTTAAATATCACTAATCAATACTAAAACTATGGCAAAAGATCCAAAATACAACGAAGACAGCATTAAGTCGCTGGACTGGAAAGACCACATCCGTTTCCGTCCGGGAATGTACATTGGAAAATTAGGCGATGGTTCATCCATGGATGACGGAATTTATATTCTGCTTAAAGAGTCTTTGGATAATGCGGTGGATGAATTTGCGATGGGATTCGGAAAGAAGATCGATGTGAGCATCAAAAATAAAATGGTAACCGTGCGCGATTACGGTCGCGGAATTCCACTCGGAAAAGTGATGGATTGCGTTGCTAAGATCAATACAGGAGCAAAGTATGATTCAGAAGCATTCAAGAAATCTGTTGGACTGAATGGAGTTGGAACAAAAGCTGTAAATGCGCTTTCTTCTTCTTTCAGGATACAATCTATTCGTGAGGATAAAACGAAAGTCATCGAGTTTATTCGTGGTTCAGTAGAAAAAGATGCAAAGGTGGTTTCATGTGATGATCAGGATGGAACGATCGTGCAGTTTGTTCCGGATGAAAAGATGTTTCCGAATTTTAAATTCCTTAACGAACACGTGGAGCGAATGCTCTGGAACTATGCTTACTTGAACCCAGGTCTTGTCATTAATTACAACGGGCAGAAAATTGTTTCTGAAAAAGGTTTGGAAGATCTTCTTACAAAAGAGATCACCGGAAAAACAGTTTGTCCTATTATCCATCTGAAAGGAGATGATATGGAAGTGGCAATGACGTATTACGATAACAGATACGGAGAGGAATATTATTCATTTGTGAATGGCGCGCACACCACACAAGGCGGAACTCATTTGGTTGCTTTTCGGGAGGGCGTTGTAAAAACAATCCGGGAATTTTATAAAAAAGAATTTGATGTAGCGGATATCCGCAATGCGATCGTGGCGGCAGTCAGTATAAAAATTCAGGAGCCGGTTTTTGAATCACAGACAAAAACAAAACTTGGGTCTCAGGAAATGGGGCCGAAAGGTTCGAGTGTGAAAGCTTTCGTGAGTGACTTTCTGAAAAAGGAATTGGATAATTTCCTTCATAAGAACTCGGAAGTGGCTCAGCTTCTTCTGGAGAAAATAATCATGTCGGAGAAAGAGCGCAAGGAAATGTCAGGCATTCAAAAGATCGCAAAGGATAGAGCGCGCAAAGCGGCACTTCATAACCGCAAACTCCGTGATTGCCGTTCTCATTTAAATGGGGATGACGAGAAAAGACTGGACACCACGCTTTTTATTTGCGAGGGGGATTCAGCGAGTGGTTCCATTACAAAAGTGCGAGATGTGAATGTGCAGGCTGTATTTAACTTAAAAGGAAAACCTTTGAACTCTTTTGGGCTGACGAAGAAAATTGTGTATGAGAACGAAGAGTTCAATTTGCTGCAAGCGGCACTCAACATTGAAGAGAGTTTGGAAAATCTCCGGTACAACCAGGTGGTGCTTGCGACAGATGCCGATGTGGACGGAATGCATATTCGTCTGTTGCTCATTACTTTCTTTTTACAATTCTTTCCTGACCTCGTGAAGAACGGGCATTTATATATTCTGCAAACACCACTTTTCCGTGTGAGAAATAAAAAGGAAACTATTTATTGTTATGCGGATAGAGAAAGACAGGAAGCGATCAGTAAGCTTGGACCAAAACCGGAAATCACACGATTCAAAGGATTGGGAGAGATATCACCTGATGAGTTCAAAAATTTTATCGGAGAAGATATGCGCCTTGAACCGGTGATCATCGACAGTAAAACAAAGATCGATCAGCTGTTATCCTATTATATGGGAAAGAATACACCGGAGAGACAGGAATTTATTATTGATAACCTTAGAGTTGAAAAGGATATGGTGAATGAAGAACCAATTTAATTAAATCACAATGGCATTTTTAGACAGTTGGGAAGAAGAGGTAAATGATTTTGTAAAAAAGTATTATCAAAGCTTTTTTGCAAAGAACAATTTTGTATTTTTTAAGAAAGAAGCATTCCTAGGAGGAGGATCAATGATCTTTTCTGATTCGGGTGTTCTTTTCGAAATTGCTAGCAACAAAAATCGATTTGTGATCAAGTTTGGACAAGTTGAGGGGAAGATGTTTTTTGGTTTGGACATTATTAAGGCATATTTCAAGATCACAGATTATAGGATTGATGAAGATGATATTCCAAATCGTAAAAAGGTTTTGCTGGAATCATTTCATGCAGACGATTATTCCGGTAACGCAACTTTTTTGATTGCGAATTTCAATAAGATCAAAAACTTATTCTCATCCGAAAATTATAATGAAACAAAAGTGCAATTGGAAAAACTTAGTTTAGAAAAGCAAAAATACGTGTAAGCTATTTTGGAATCTATATTTATATCATATGGCAAAGAAAAAAGATAAACCCGAAAAGAAAAAAAAGACTGCCCCCTCTCAGTCTCCCCCTTCAGGGGAGAAGGACATAGCTAAAGTCCTCCCTGAAGGGGAGGATTTAGGTGGGGCCGCTCTTGATAACGTCACTCACGTAGATGGCATGTACCAGAATTGGTTTCTGGAATATGCTTCGTATGTAATTCTAGAACGCGCGGTGCCTTATGTGGAGGATGGATTAAAACCCGTTCAGCGTAGGATTCTGCACGTGTTATGGGAACTGGAAGACGGTCGTTATAATAAAGTAGCGAACATTATAGGACAAACGATGAAGTACCATCCACACGGAGATGCTTCGATCGGAGATGCGTTTGTTCAGCTTGGACAAAAAGATTTGCTCATTGATACACAAGGAAACTGGGGAAATATTCTTACAGGCGATAGAGCGGC
Source organism: Bacteroidota bacterium (assembly GCA_016213435.1). Taxonomy (GTDB): domain Bacteria; phylum Bacteroidota; class Bacteroidia; order Palsa-948; family Palsa-948; genus Palsa-948. The sequence continues at coordinate 4,836 of JACRAL010000208.1, read as the reverse complement.
AGCTCCGCGTTATATTGAGGCGCGTCTTTCAAAATTTGCTCTGGATGTTTTGTATAGTCCGAAAGTTACGCAGTGGCAACAGAGTTATGACGGAAGAAATAAAGAACCTGTTTTTCTTCCTGCAAAATTTCCGCTCTTGCTTGCGATGGGTGTGGAAGGAATTGCGGTGGGACTTGCCTGCAAAATGCTTCCGCATAATTTCATCGAACTGATAGATGCTTCTATTTCTATCTTACAATGAAGAAATAAAAAAATACTCCCCGACTTTCCTACGGGAGGTATGGCAGACTTTTCGGATTACAACGATGGAAAACGCGGAGGAAGAATTCGTGTTCGAGCCAAGATATCGCAGCTTGACAAGAAAACGTTGGTGATAAATGAAATTCCATTTGGAACCACCACCACTTCTTTGATTGAATCCATAATCGCTGCAAATGATAAAGGGAAAATAAAGATCAAGAAAGTAGAAGATAATACCTCTGAGAATGTAGAGATTCAAATTCAGCTTTCGGTAGGTGTTTCACCGGATGTTACAATGGATGCGCTATATGCATTTACTGATTGCGAGGTTTCTATTTCTCCGAATGCCTGCATTATTGAGGATGAAAAACCAAAGTTCATTGGTGTAAGTGAAATACTGAAAATTTCTACCGACAGAACCTTAAGCATTCTGAAAGCTGAACTTGAATTTCAAAAGGCCGAGATCTTAGAGCAATTACATTTCTCATCTCTTGAAAAAATATTCATTGAAAAGAAAATTTATCGCGACATTGAAAATGCGGAGACTTGGGAAGCTGTGATTGAAACTATCGACAAAGGATTGAAGCCGTATAAAAAACTATTTGTACGCGATGTAACCCGCGAGGATATTCTGCGCCTTACCGAAATAAAGATCAAACGCATTTCTAAATTCGACAAGAAGAAAGCGGATGAGGAAATGAAAGAACTGGAGAAGAAGATTGCAGAGACCAAACATTATCTTGCAAATCTTACAGAGTTTGCCATTAATTATTTCAAGAACTTAAAAGAGAAATACGGCAAAGGAAAGGAACGCAAAACAGAGATCAAACCATTCGACACTATTGTAGCAACTCGTGTTGCTGCTAATAACGTGAAGCTCTATGTGAATCGTGAAGAAGGTTTTGCAGGTTCGAGCATGCGCAGCGATGAGTTTGTATGCAATTGTTCCGACATGGACGACATTATTGTTTTTGCCGGTGATGGAAAAATGCGCATGATCAAAGTAACGGACAAGGCTTTTGTCGGAAAAGATGTTCTTTATATTGGTGTCTTCAATAAAGAAGACGATCGTACGGTGTATCACATGATCTACCGCGATGGATTGAGAGGAAACGTGTATGTGAAGCGTTTCGGAATTAAAGGACTGATACGCGATAAAGAATATGATCTTACGCGCGGAACCGAAGAATCGAAGGTGCATTATATGAGCGTAAATCCAAATGGAGAAGCAGAAGTTGTGACAGTGATCCACAAGGAAAAAAAGCATTTGAAGAAACTCGAGTTTGAATTCAATTTTGGAGAACTGGATATTAAAGGAAGAGATTCTGTTGGAAATATTCTGACCCGCCATCCGGTAAAGAAAGTGGTGCAGGAAGAAAAAGGAAAAGCAACTCTTGCAGCAATTAAGATATGGTATGACGATACCGTTCATCGTATTAATCGTGATGAGCACGGAAAATATCTCGGAGAATTTTCCGGAGATGATAAAATTCTTACCATCACTAAGAAAGGATACTTTGAACTTCACACATTTGATCTGACGGAGCATTTTGACGAAGGAACGATACTGATAGAAAAATTCAATCCTGAAAAACCAATTTCAGCCATTCATTACGATGCGGAAGATAAGTTGTATTACGTGAAACGTTTCATGATTGAACCGACAAGCCGTAAAACACTTTTCATTTCTGAATCTGATGGTTCTTATGTGGAAATGGCATCCACTGCTGCAAATCCGGAAGTAGAAATTGTTTTTGGTAAAACAGACGGAGTTTCCCCGCGAAACAAAAAAATGAACCTTGCAGAATTTATTGATGTGAAGGGTAGGGGAGCGAAGGGAAATAAACTGAGTGATTATAAGGTGAAAGATATTATGCTTATGGAAGATGTACAAGGGGAGATGGCAGATAAAGAACAACCAGAAGAAGAAAGTGGAAATCCTGAAGCGAAAGCGGACAAAGCGGATATAGTGAAAGGTAAAAAAGACAGTCCTCCTCGCGAAGTTGAATTTGAGATCGTGATGCCGAAAAAAGAAAGTGTGAAGGAGTTTGAAGTAAAGAAAAGTAAAAAATCAAAAGTGGAGAAAGCGAAAACTCCTAAGAAGAAAGGTAAGGCTGGGAAAAATCAGATGAAGTTATTTTAAAGGAATCCCTATGTGAAGTTTCATTGAAATAAAGATGGAGTTGTAGTAGAGAATTAATAATCAAAATCGTATAATTCCTTGAGATGAATAGACAGCGCGTTTGCAATGGAAAGGATATTTGAAACACTTGTGGCATGTTTACCAATTTCAATTCGCGAAAGTTGTTCCCTGGGTATATCACTTTCAAAAGCAAGTTGTGATTGAGAAATTTCTTGCTTTTCTCGTAATTCTTTAACCCTTTTGCCTAATGCTTTGAGGAATTTTTTGTTTGGAGTACTCTTCACGAAGGCAAAAGGCAGTATTGCGGAAAAAATTATTGAGACAATTTTGTCTCAATAAGAAATTTCTTTACTTTTGCCTTATTTTATTATTTTCATACTTATAAACAACAGCATACAATGAAATCAAAACTATTTTTCTTACATCTATTGCTTGTAATTAACGGAATCATATTCGCTCAAAAAAAGGTGCCTGTTAAAATCACTTGTGCTCCTGATAACATCGTCATTAGAAACTTATATTCAGATACCTTAAATAATAATATATATGCCTTTTATTTTTATGGAAAATCTTATGATGACTCACGCTATGAATTAGCGAAATATGATGGAAAAACCTGGAGTGTAGTTGCGAAAATTAAACAGGGGAAATATGGGCAACCTGAAATACGTAGTTTTTGCAACATAGGTAAGACGTTATATCTATTAGCTAACTTTAATGAATTAGAAAATGGGAAAATACTTAGAGATCCCAATGGTTTTTCGAGATTAAATCATTTTTCAGTTTATAGTATTTTGAATGATGAGATAATTCCATTGCCGACAACAGGTCAGAATCACTCTGTTATCGGTTTGGTAAATTGTAATAATGCGCTCTACATTCAAATAATATCTTTTTCATTGAAGTCGGTTAGTACTTTTTATAAATGGAATGGAAATTCATGGGAAGACCCATGTAATCCGCCCATGAAAGATGAATTTCGCAAATATTGTACGGCAGTACTGGGGAATGTTCTTTATGCTGTTGTTAAGGGAAATCTTGTTAAATATGATGAAAATAAATGGACTGAGATAGAACTTCCCTGCGTTAAAGGTTTTATTCAAGACATAGCATGTGTAAATAATCGACTATTTATTTTAAGTTCCTGTAAGATAGGTGACGATAAAACACAACATGATCGTTTTTATATGTATGATGGGAATAAATTCACACCCATATTTGATGGAAATAAGTTAGTTGTTGTTTGGAATGGTGGTTCGATGTATAATTCCCCTTACAGTTCAGGTAATTTAAATATAAGTTATTATAAGGGTGATTACTTCTTAAGTATTTTTGAAGAGGAAATTAAAGTTGACGATAAATATTATTCTATTTTAAAGTTTGATGAAAGTGGCATTTTAAAAGCCCAATATGATGTTAAATCGGAGAAGAGAACATATAGAACATCTGCAGATAGAAAAATAAACACAGTCACATATAATGACAAAATTTATGTTGCTCTGACAGAGTGGGTTAATCCCTTTTTTCCAAGTAAAGATTACACTTTCTCATTGGATAATTTCTATTATTATGATTTTTAATACCTTTTTTGATCTCTGACAATATTTTCCTCCCTCTGCTTTTAAATCCGGGGGATGCCTGTTCCCAATGGGCTTCAATTATTAGTTTCAATTCAGATTTGATTTCCGGATATTTCTTGGAAAGGTTAGATATAATGGTCATTGAATATGCTTTGATGGCGATAGACGTGGAGTGATCTTCGAGAAACTGAAAACATATCTGCATCAATCTGCCATGATACTTTTCAGGTATTTCAATTATTTCGAGAACGCGCAGGGAATTCCGGATTACAGCGCCATGAACATTCTTTTGTGATAATACAGCAATTAGTTCTTTAATGTAAGGAGAGATAAGTGAAGGTTGCATTATTCCTGCTATGCTTACAGAATATCCCGCCCTTTGTGCTAATACATAGTTGTCGGATAAATAACATTGTATCAGCTCTTTGAAATTGCTTTTGCTTTGGCAGGCATAGCGGGAAATTTTAACTGCCTGTCTTTTGGAATGTTCCTTAAGTAATGCCTTTCTAATATTCATCTCAAAAGGTTTATAAGGAACGATCACATTTTGGTTGGATTCGTCAATACTCTTTTATTTTTGCGTCCCTAAGAGTGTACATACAATCCTGAATCCTACCTGTCCGGAAGATGATTGTTCATCCATAAATTCCTCTTCGCCATGTTTGTATTTGGTTTTCCATGAATTGCCTCTTATTACTTTTTTTGTTTTATCCTGAGAAGATGGGGAAGAAGTCAAGGCAATCGGGCTTAAATCCTAAGCATTTTTTCTAAGAATTGATCGTTCCATGCTGATTTGTTTCGTTTATTACGCTGGCTTATTTTTGGTGTTTTGTCTAATCGAATAAGGTTGAGAGCGATTCTTCTCAGGATAGA
>JACRAL010000206.1 GCA_016213435.1 Bacteroidota bacterium | reverse complement strand
CCAATTTAAGTTCATTATAGAACTGCTCACTTTCTTTAAATTTCCTTAAAGCAAAATCTTTTTTTAATGTGTAAAGCTCGGTTTCCTTCTCTTTAATATTTTTTGCTATTCCTTTTTCTCTTTCCTGTTCATCCTTTAGTAAGTATGCACAGTAATTTTTGAATTGAATTTTGAATGGCTCCAAGAGTTCAGGTTTTGTTTTGTGGCGGCTTAAGTAGTCAAGAAACATTTGATGCGCTCCTTTATGTAATGTTCTTGGAGTTGTTTCAGCATTTAGACTAACCCCTTTGCATTTTTGGCATTTGTAATAATGTCTTTTCTTCTTTTTATTCTCGTATCCAGTCAGTTTTCTTTCACACTCACTGCAAACAAGAAAGCCAGTAAGAGGTCGTTCTGCATGGTATTTAAGGTGTTTTGATTGTTTAGGATTTTCATTTATAATTTCTTGTACCTTTTTAAAAGTATCTTCTGAAATCATGGCTTCCCAATTTCCTCTCTTCGGTTCCCCATCTGTAAGCCGAGAAACATTTATTCCGCAATAAAAAGGATTACGCCAAATTGCAGAAAGGGTTTTCGGAGATATAGGTACTCCAAATTGCTGTTTAAGTCTTTTACTGATTTCCACATCGGTCAGTCTTTCTTCCGCTTTCCAGTGCCATCCTTTTCGCAGGGCTTTTCCTGTTTCATTAACAATTATTTTTTGCTCGTGAGCAAAAAACTTTGGATTTTTCACCCGTCTTCCGTAATGGTCAAATCCCTTCGGAGCGTTTCCAAGACGATTCCCTTTTTTTACAAAATCCTTCATACCTCCGTATGTTACCTCTTTGCGGTCAAGGTTTTCTTTATTTGCTGCAAGTAATGAATTATAAACGGAAAGTTTACCCGCCTCAGTCGTGGTATCAATCCCTGAACACACTTCTATTAAATGTACTCCAAGATTTTCTACCAGTTCACTTACAAGCCCTACCGCCCCACCACCTGAACGACTGAAACGGCTCATTTTGTAAATTAAAATGGCATAAGGTTTAATCTTTACTTTCCGAACCTCATCAATCATTTTCATAAATTCTTTTCTTGTAAAATCTTTTTTTGCGCTTTCATAAGTGCTTCCAAATATTTTAGAAACCTGAAAATTATTTTTACTGGAAAAATTTCGTGCTTCGCCTTCCTGACGGTCAACGCTGTTATTATTATCAAACTGCTCTTTGGAAGAAACACGGGTATAAATCCAAACCTCTTTAGATTTATTAACTTTTTCTTTGCTTGCCTTTGCAAACTGTTTGAAATATGCTAAACTCATTTTTTTATTTTTTTGTTAGAAGCAGTTAAGTAAATCATGTTTTTTTTCAAATGATTATAAGAAAGTATAGAAAGTCTTAAAAGCATATCTATTACTTTTTCTCCTTCTTCATCCGATTTTGTTTCAAAGACTTTGAATTTTCTTAACTCATTCACAGTCATTCTAACAATTTTTAATTCATTCTCAGTAAGGGGATTTCGTTCCGTTTTTTCTTTTGATTTTTTTGTTTCATTAGGAATGATGAAACAAATAAAAATCACTAAATAAATTATTCCTATTATAATAAGCCAGTTAATTAATTTTGGCTCTATGGGTATCGGGGTTGTCTTCATATATGGGCAGATTGTAATCTACTGCAAATTTATATGAATATTTCTTTATAACCAACATGCTTTCATTGATATTTTCGTTGATTTCTTTTACATACTTTTTTACTATATTAAAAATATATAATAAAAAAATATACTTTTTTACTATATCAAAAATCTATATTTTAAAAATATACTTTTTTATTATGTTTCCCAGTTGCAAATGTTGATTAAACATTAAAAACGAGTGAATTAACGCGAAACATAATTAAATATGTCCGCCCTTTTCTAATTTTTTTAATATCATTCTAATACCACTCACAACTCCATCGTGAAACGCTTTCCATTCTGGGAATTTACCATTATTCTTATTATAAGTAGATAATATCATTTTAACTCCATTTTTAATTCCTTCGTGAAACGATTTCCGTACTGGGGAATCAGTACCGAGCGTATCAGCTAACTTGCTTAGTTTAGAAATATCCATATCCATTTTTAATTTTTTCCTTGTCATTTGATTGCCAATTTCAACTCCTGTTTTAAACGCTATCCATTCTTGGGGTTTAGGAATTAGTGGTTTATCGGCTACTCTTGTTTTCTTGTTTTTTTCATTTTCCATTTCAATACCTATTTCAACCCCTATTGTAAACGCTTTCCATTCGGAGGACTCAGGAACGAATGGATTATCAGCTAAGACTTTTCTTAATTCAGGGCTTTTTTCATTTGCAATTTTAGTACCGATTTCAAATCCTCGTGTAGATGCTATCGATTCGGGAGATTTAGGAAGCATTGCAAAAGCTAACTCCCTTAGCTTGTTTATTTTTTTCTTATTCAAAGCCATTTGTTTTTTACTTGGCTTTTTTGCGGAGGATTGTTTTTTAGGTTTCATTTTAGATTTTGCCATTTTGTAATTATTTTGGTTAATTCCTTTTGTATTTCTGAGGGTATTGTTTCAGAGGTGGATTTTATTGAAAACTCAATATCATCAAACTTTGCCTTAAACTTATGTTTTTGAGATGTTTTAAATTCAATTTTCCTTGCTCTACTTTGTATTGATTTTTGAATTATTTTTTTATCAGACCTTTTAGAAGCAAGTGCTTCTTCAAAATTAAATTCCGATAACACATTTGTTTCAACATTGTTTAAATCCATCCCATTCGGGAGTATTTTGGCTTTCAGTTTTTTCTTTGTTTTGCAATCAACATATCTTACTAATTTTTCATATTGGCGAATGTCAATTTTAAGTTTTTTAAATATTTTGTATTCATCTATCAAGTTCATCAAAATTTCCTCCTCGTCAAGCCACATTCCATCCCCATCATCATAAATACAAAATCTCTCATCATTTTCTCCTATGAGAAATACTTTTATTTGATAAAATCTCCAAAATTTACAGTCTTTATACTCGCTATCATTATTAAAGTCGCTCCATTTCTTATTAGGGTAAATGTCTTGTTGTTCCTCATCCTCGAAAAATCTAATAATACTCTCCGCTTTTCCTAATGCTTTTATCCTTGCTTCAAACAAATCACTATCTGCAACTTCATTTTCTTCATCATGTGAGGCAATTACAGTTGCATCCGCGTCATTAGGATTGCTCCAGATTTGTGTTTCAGTTGAAACAAGATATTTATATTTATTTTTCATAGTGTTTTGTTTTTTAGATTTTGTCATTAAAATAACTTATCTGATATAATTCTTATTGAATTTCCGAGAGTAGAAAGTTTAGTCTTTTGGAAGTTCTTTCAAATCAAATTTCATTTCATATTCATAGAGGGTTATGTTTTGTGTAACGGCAACTGCATATTTTATTCTATCGTCCATTTTATTTGCTACGATAATTCCAAAAACGTCTTTGCCTTTGGCTAAATCTTTTTTTACCCATCCCATATACCGTTGTAATTGCCCCATTGTTTTGTCTACACCACGAGCAAGTTTTAATTCAAACACAAAAAAGTTTCCTTTTTCATCTATGGTTAAAATATCTATCGAACCTCCGTCTGAGGTTGGGTATTCTTTTCCCTTTCTACCACTCTCGTCAATATATAGTTGGAGTTTACGATGTTTAAATATTTGCAAGTTTCCTATTAAAAAATCTTGTAGGTGCGCTTCAAGTGCAAATAGATAAGATTTGTCAATTATTTCCTGACTTTGAGATTCTATCTTATTAGGTTCTTCTTTGTAAATTATTCCATTATTTTGTTCGTATTTTCTAAACTCAATATATCGTTCAAAGGCACAAGAATTTATATTTTTTCCTTTCTTGTTTTGTTCACGAATCTCTTCTATTGAATACAATTTTTTATATATGTTATCTAATTCTGTTGGATTAGAAACATCAAATAATGAATTAATGTCTGGATTAACTCTGTTTTTTACGTCTTCTGATATTCTGCTACCTACCTTGCCTGCATAATTTTTAATACTACCCTCTACCCATTTGTTTTGTGCTACCATCCAGTCAATGAATTTTTGTTTTTCTGTTTGCATATCTTTAAGTTTTTTTACCACAATGTCCTAAACAGGCGTGTGTATAAAAAATCAGCGTGGGACATTTAACTAACTGACCAGAGGTACCGCGAAGCACCCATCGTACAGAAAAGCTAAAGCCCACGCCTTGCGTGAGCGTTTTGCTTATTCGTGTACGATTTGAAAATTCGCGGTTTCCTGATCAAGAATAACTAACGCTGATATGTTATTTATTTACTTTTATCTCATGTTTATCTATTAGTTGATTATTAGCAAATATAAAGATTTTAGAACGACTAAATTATATACCCCAAAAATTGCTTTTAAGTTTTTTTACTACAATTTGTTTTTCTTCTTTTTTACATGGCTCTTGTGGGATTTTATAAGATCCGCCCAACTCTACTTTTGGTTTATTTGGAATAGGGGTTGATACACGGTTTAAATCTACAAACTCTACTTCTGGCATCTCAAGAAGGTTTGGTTTATCATCTTCAAGGGTTAAATCTGATAAATCTACTTCTATTGCATCATCATCCAACTTAGATTTTGATTCATGGGTTTCAAATGTTTTACCTGATACATCCTCTTTTGTGTGTATTGCCTTCAATGTATTAAGGTGTTCTTTAAAAAAACTCCTAAAATGCTCCTCACAATATTTCGCTACTGAAACATTGTGAGCTGCTTTAGCAAATGCTTTGAGCGTTTGGTGTTCTTCCGATGTTGGTCGAAAAGAAACTGTTGGTTTTTTTTCTTTCTTTTTCATTGTTTGTGGGTTTGGTTTATGTTTATTGTTTGGTATTCATAGCAAATGCAAAAACATTACATTAATCAGAAATGCTTATTGCAAACCGCGAAATTTTTAGAAAATCTTTAATTAAACGGGTAGATTTTTTACCTATCCCCGCTACTAAGGCGGATAAATCAGTAAGCATATTGATTTTTCCGCCTTTATTTTTTTCCCAACTCCTTGATATACCTGCTATTGAATTAAAAACTGAATTTACTTTTGGAGTTCGATAAACATGATTCTTCTTATCGTATGAAACCCCCTCTGGAAAGACAAGATGTTGAAGATTTTGTTTCACGCTAATATCCTTAAAATCCCATAATTTGCTAAGATTTTCAGCTATTCTCAATATATAGTCGGTGTATTTTTCAAGGTTCGATAATTTTATTTGCGCCTTTTCATATTCCTGCTCAATATCGCTTTTTTCCTGTTTTATTTTGCCTCCCACTTTTTCATAAATCTCTTTATCTATTTCCCCTATGGCAAACCTCTCCTGAACCTTGTTTAACTTTTCGTCAATCTCGTTTAATTTTATTTTCAGCAGATGGCGGTTTTCTTCATTCTGTTTATTCATGTACTCAAAGGTGAGTTTTAATTGCATTGTCAAAGGTTGATGATGCTTAATTTCAGGAGTATGTTTATTTAATTCTTGTTTAAATAGATCGTGCATTTTCTCTGCGTTTTTATTGCATTTGCATCCTATCCGATTACACTTGTAATAATACTTGCCTTTGTTTTTTACGACATACCCTGTCCACCGCGTGCCACAAACCTCACAGGTCATAAATTTATTTAGGGGTAAATCAATATCTGCTTTTTTATGCGTGTACCCCTGTGCGTTATCTTTTAACAGGTTGTTTACTTTCAGAAACGTATCGTAAGAAACAAGTGCTTCATGTTTACCTTTTACGATTTCTCCGTTTAGAAAATTATGCGTGATAAGTCCACAATAAAAGAGGTTTCTGAAAGCAGCACTCAGCCATTGCGGGTGTACTATTAAGCCCATAGTTCGCAATCGGTTAACTATTTCAATATTGCTTAATCTTTCCTCTGCTTTCCATAAAAACGCCTTTGCAATGAGTTTTCCTATTTCATTGATAGTGATCTTTTGTACTCCATTGGTACAAGTTAGAGTATATCCTCTCGGTGCGCAACCCAGCCACTCTCCTTTAAAGAGTTTCTCTTTCATTCCTGCAATACACTTGTTCTTCCTCAAATCGTTATCGTATTGTGAAAAACTAAATAGTATGCTTTGCTGTAATACACCGCTTGCAGTACTGGTATCTACCTGCTGGCTAACTGCAATAATTTTGATTCCGCGTATTTGTAATTGATCGGCTATGTATATGGCATTTGCACCTGAACGACTAAACCTATCCAAACTATACACACTAAAAGATGGCTTTTGACAATAGTTTCACAAAATTCAGAAGTTGATACGTCTTGCTTTGTTGCTCTGTCTTTGAGCAACTGTTTGTCTTCGTGAGTAACTCGAAAGGATACTGTTTCATTTGCTTGTTTCATTGCTAAATAATTGTTAGTTAATGTATATTGACCTGATTTATCCAATACTACAAATTTAAAATGAAGAAGTCAAGTCTTTTGTAAAATATATTTTCATTCAAACAAAAACATTCATTTCTATTTCAAAAATAAAGACTGAATATTTTTGTGTGCGTTCGTGTTTACAGAAAATGAGTTGCAAAATTTTATGAAATCAATAATGGCAAGAAAATCTTTTATGAAAAAGTTCGATAATTCAGGGGTTTGGTCTACTCGATAAGAATAGCCACCATTTTCGGTGGCTTTTTCTTTTTTAAAATCCTTATTTACATAGTACAAAAGCGAAATTATCTCATTGGGTTTTGCAATGTAGCCCCAAAAGTTCTCAGACTGCGCTTCGGGATATTAATAATTTAGTGAATAAGAAAATATTAAAGAAAGAGAATGCGGGCGGAAGAAGTACAAATTATATGCTGTCCTAACATAGTAATTCCTACGGATAGAATTCGTATTCGTATTTCACTATTCTGATACTTTCTTTCTTAATCTGCCGATTAGCTTGTGAGGTGAGGAGTTTTTTGTTTACATCGTAAATAAAAATGGTTTCATCTGTCTGGATGCCATTCTTAAATTTCTTTTCTTTTATAGTATTTCCATTATCATCATACTCGTAAGAAACTTTTTCGGTGTTGCTTCCGCTGGAATTGTCAGTAGACATTTTTTCGGTCAGTCTGTTATTGGCATCGTATTTATATGTTATGCCTGATCGGATGAATCCGACCACAAATTCATAAGTTTCGTCTATTATTTTTCCATTCGCGTAATTCAATATTCCCTGCTTGTAAGGTTTGCCTTCATCGTTCAGAAATTTCTTTTTTATCTGCGTAGGACTTAAGGGTTCGTATTCAAATTTTTCTTCTGAAATAATTGTTTGTACTCCAAGCCTAAAAGGTTCACCCTTTTTAGCAATGTTTGTTTCTTTGCAAAGAGTCTGGCGGCTCACCAATCCGTCACCAAAATATTCGTAGTACGTAGTATTAAAAAAATCTCCGATGCAAACACGTTTCATCTTTAAATACCCATTCGAAGTGTAAACATATTCTGTGCCGAGCGTGTCATACCGATATTCATAATTAATTTTTGTGGAACTTTTTCTTACAACACGTCCGCTCTTGTATACAGCGGGAATTTCAATTTCTGTTTTCGCAAGGGAAGTTATTTCATTATAATAATGTCTTATCAGGTTCCCTTCAGTATCAAAAAGAAAATTTTCTGCCAATCCCTTGTCGCGGATGATCTCGCCATCCGGCTTATCTACCACACTTGCTTTGATGCATTTTATTTTATTCTGCTTGATGAAGGGTTTATTAAATACAGGTTCGGGCAAAACAATGCCGGAAGAAGAAGGAGCGAATATCTGGGCATGTAAGATGTAAAATGGCAGACGGCAGATGGAAAATAAAAAAAATAGAATCAGGAATCCATTTCTTTTAATGCTTCGCTTATATCTTCTGTCGGTTGTTTGCATGTTTTGTTAATGCAAAAATAAATAAATGTTTTGCCTTCCACAAATTTATTCTCTAGCAACGAAATGTGCATTTCTCCCCTCTCCCCCGGGAGAGGGGCCGGGGGTGAGGTAGCACCTGCAAAGATTGCATTAGGAATAAAGTGTTCAGCCAGCTCTTTTCTTTTTTCATCAACATCTTTACCAACAATCGCAACTTCATAAAAAGGATAAATAAAGTGCTGCATCAGCATTGCCCAGTTAGAATAAGCAGAACCGTATTTCGAAATTTCCTCCTGAACCTGCATCAGCATTTTCTCACTTAGCTCAAGATAATTTTTGCCTGTCCCGATAGAATCATCGGGAGCGTCAAAATATTTTCCAAGATAAAAAAGAGAGCGTGCCATGGTGGAATTGGAAGAAGGTATCACATTGTCCTGTACTTCCATCTTTCGTGCTATAAGCGCTGTGTCCAGGTCAGAGGTGAAATAAAACATTGCCGAAGCAGGATCATGAAAATGTTTAATGGAATAATCAGCAAGCGATCTTGCTTTGTTCAGCCATGTTTCATCAAACGTAACCTGGTAAAGAGAAATGAATGCTTCGATGGTGAAAGCATAATCTTCGAGAAAGCCGTTTACCTCATTCCTTCTCTCCTCTCCCGCCTCACCCCCTGCCCCTCTCCTCAAGGAGAGGGGAGCAGTTGTGTGATATAATCCTCCATCTTCTCTGGAAAGATGTTGAAGAATGTAATCTGCTGTTTTCAGTGCTGAATTTAAAAATCCTTTTTCTCCAAAAACAGAATACGCATCCGCATAACCTTTTATCATCAGCGCATTCCACGAAGTAAGAATTTTATTATCAAGTCCCGGCTTGATTCGTGTTTCACGAACGGCAAGAACTTTCTTTTTCATTTCTGAAATTTTCTCCTGCAAGACAGCAACACTCAAACCAAATCGTTTGGCAATTTCCTCGTCAGACTTTTTTCTCAGTAGAATATAATTTTCATTCTCCCAATATCCTTGTTCATTCACATTAAAATATTCGCAAAAGAGTTTAAAGCCCTCTGCTTCGGAGAGGATTTGGGTGAGGCTTTCTTTTTTCCACACATAATATTTCCCTTCTTCTCCTTCCGAATCGGCATCCAGTGCAGAATAAAATGCACCCTCAGGCGAAGTCATTTCACGCTGAATGAATTCCAGCGTTTCGAATACAACATTTTTATAAAGCGAATTTTTATTGAACCGATACGCTTCCGAGTAAAGTGAAACTAACTGTGCATTATCGTAAAGCATTTTTTCAAAGTGAGGCACTTTCCATTCTCCATCGGTGGAATAGCGCGCAAATCCTCCGCCAATCTGATCGTAGATTCCACCGTATGCCATTTTCTCAAGGGTGAGAAAAATGTGAGACCCCACCCCGTCCCTCCCCACAAGGGAGGGAGAAGTAAACAACCTCTCCCCTTCGCCCCTCTCCTTTTGGATTTCTCCCTCTCCTTTGGAGAGGGTCGGGGTGAGGCGGGATGAGGTGAAATAATATTGCCGCAAAAGGAACATGTAATTATTCGGCAACGGAAACTTTGGCGCTTTCATCGGTCCGCCTTCGCGGTTATCAAAACGCTTGGTCCAGTTATCGACACATTCTTTTAAAATAGCAGCAGTGAATTTTGGTTTTTCAACATAAGCCGGAACGAGTTCGTTGCTTTTCACTGCGCTGGTAAGTTCTTCTGCATACTTCAATACTTTTTCCGGATCATCTTTATACACATCGGCAAGCGTAAGTAAAGTTTTCATCCAGCTTTCTTTAGGGAAATAAGTTCCTCCAAAGATCGGTCTGCCATCGGGAAGCGTAAAACAATTCAGGGGCCAGCCACCGCTTCCGGTCATCAGTTGGACTGCGGTCATATATACCTGATCAACATCCGGCCGTTGTTCACGATCCACTTTGATGCAAACAAAATGCTTGTTCATGATCTTTGCCAGAGAATCATTTTCAAACGATTCATGTTCCATCACATGACACCAGTGGCAGGCGGAATAGCCAATGCTTACCAGTACTAGTTTGTTTTCTTGTTTTGCTTTTGTCCATGCTTCATCGCTCCACGAAAACCAATCCACCGGATTGTGCGCATGCTGAAGAAGATAAGGACTTGATTCGTGAATGAGGCGGTTGGGCATCCAATAAAATTTAAACTCCTATTTTTCTAACGTAAACAAATATTTGCATCGAATAGGGTAGTTTCCTTCCACGTAATAATGTATTTTGAAAGTAGTCTGTTAGTTGTGGCATAAGTTCAATTGATATTTGGTCTATTTCAAATGTTCCAACTTTTGTAACTATTGTTTCTCCTTTCATTAAAACTCTTCCATTAGTTTCTTCTCTTAAAACACTAATATCAGTTGTGTGAAAATAAAAACTATGCGTATCTTCTGTATCAACAAAACTTATTAAGGCACAAATTGTGTCTGTGTTATAATTTTTATATTCTTCATTTTCTATATCCATTTATTTCGAAAGCGAAATCGTTTTTTTCAACTCAACAGGAAACTTTTTTTTGTAATACCATTTCCCCACTCTGATATTTCCTTTCAGAGTAATGTCGGCTCTTTTCGAAGCAATCATTGGAAGAATATTTGCAATATCTGCAAGACCTAATTTTGAAAAATCAGATTTGATATGAAACACAGGCGCTTCATCCGAATTGGCTTTAATCCTTACTTTCTTGTCAAGTTTTATTTTCCCTGCATCCATGCCATGAACGGTTGCATCGAACGAGGAAGGAAAAACAGTAACTCCAATATGATTCGGGTTTTTTATTTTCATCCCGAATTCAAATTCCACTCCTGCTTTTGATAAACTTATAAGATGAGGATTTTCCACTCCTCCCATTGTTACAGGTTGCAGTTCTTTACAGGAAGATAATGAGAAAAATAAAAAAAGAAGCCCCACTCCAACGAGCTGCGCTCGCAACCTACGGTTGTCCGAAGGGGAGAGGGAAAAATAAACGGAGCGAAATATATTTTTCATCAGATGTTGCATTTCCTTCCCTTCAACTCTCTCCCCTTTGGGGAGAGCGGGGAGTGGGGTGGATGGGCTTTATTTACTCATCTCTGTAAAATACTTAAAGAAGAGCGGAATCGTTTCAATTCCCTTGAAATAGTTGAACACTCCGTAATGTTCGTTAGGTGAATGAATATCGTCCGAATCCAAACCGAAACCCATCAGCACGGATTTAACTTTTAATTCCTTCTCGAACAACGCCACAATAGGAATGCTTCCGCCCGATCGAACCGGAATTGGTTTTTTCTTGAATGTATCGTGCATCGCCTGGCTTGCTGCTGCATAAGCTACAGAGTCAGTGGGCGTAACACATCCTTCTCCTCCATGAAGTGCGGTCACTTTCACCTTTACAGATTTAGGTGCGATCTTTTTGAAATGCTTTTCAAAGAGGTTGGAGATTTTATCTGAGTTCTGATGCGGAACCAATCGCATGGAAATTTTTGCATACGCTTTCGAAGGAAGAACTGTTTTTGCTCCATCACCGGTATATCCTCCCCAAATTCCGTTCACATCCAATGCAGGACGGATAGAAGTAAGTTCAGGCGCTGTATATCCTTTTTCTCCGCGGATATCTCCGATCTGCAATTCTTTTTTATATGCATTTAAACTAAATGGAGCTTTCGCCATTTCCGCTCTTTCTTTTTTGCTTACGATCTCCACATCTTTATAAAATCCGGGAATAGTAATTTTTCCATTCTTATCTTTCAGCGAAGCGATCATTTCGGCAAGAACATTTATCGGATTTGCAACTGCTCCGCCATAAACTCCGGAGTGTAAATCGCGGTTGGGTCCTGTAACTTCCACTTCCATGTAAGCAAGTCCGCGCAATCCCACGGTGATGGATGGAATATTATTTGCAAGAATGCTTGTATCGGAAATCAGCACGACATCGGCTTCCAGTACTTTTTTATTCGCTTTTATAAAATTTCCGAGATTGGCAGAACCCACTTCTTCTTCTCCTTCGATCATGAATTTCACATTGCAGGGAAGCGAATTTGTTTTCATCATCGCTTCAAACGCTTTTACGTGCATATATACCTGCCCCTTGTCATCGCAGGAACCGCGCGCATAAATATTTCCGTCTTTAATAACCGGTTCAAAAGGAGGAGAAGTCCACAAGTTGAGCGGATCGGCAGGCTGCACATCATAATGTCCGTAAACCAAAACAGTAGGAAGCGACTCGCTGATAATTTTTTCTCCGTACACAATAGGATAACCGGGCGTTTGGCACAGCTCCACTTTATCTGCTCCTGCCGAAATTAATTTCTCTTTCACTGCATCGGCAGTTTTCAGCACATCGTTTTTATATTTCGGATCTGCGCTTACCGATGGAATGCGCAAAAGATCGAGAAGCTCGTTTAAAAAACGGTCTTTGTTGGCTGCGATGTAGGAGTTGATTTGTGTAGACATGATGTGATTTTTTAGTGGAAGCAAACGTAAGAAAAATTATTCCACCGAAGTACGAATTTTATACGAACCTGCGAAGTACGAAAAGCATAAATTCGTAGTTCCTAAGTTCGTAAAGGGCTTTTCGTAATTCGATGCAATAATATGGCAAAAGGTATTTTACTTGTCAACCTCGGTTCCCCCGATTCTCCTTCTGTAAAGGATGTGAGGAAATACCTCACTCAATTTCTTAACGATCCATTGGTAATTGATATCAATCCTATCGCACGATTTTTACTTGTGAATTTCATCATCGTTCCATTCCGTGCAAAGAAATCTGCAAAGCTCTACGAACATATCTGGACAAAAGAAGGGTCTCCACTTATTACTCACAGTGTAAAACAAAAGAATCTGTTGCAGAAGGCGCTTGACCTCTCCCCTTCGCCCCTCTCCTCGGGGAGAGGGGTTGGGGGTGAGGTGGAATACGTAGTTGAACTTGGCATGCGTTATCAGAACCCAAGCATAGAATCTGCTTTCAAAAATTTAGTTGATCAAAAAGTTGAAAGTATTGTCGCCATTCCTCTTTATCCGCATTGGGCATCATCCTCTACGGAATCCACTATTGTGGAAATAAAAAGGGTGGCTAAAAAATTCAGGTATACAGATTTTAAAATCATTGAGAAGTTTTATGACAATGAAGATTATCTGAATGCTCTGGTTGATGTTGCCACCCCCTCTCTTATTTCCCCAAAAGGGGGAGAAGCTTCCTCCCATTCGGGGAGGGATGGGGTGGGGTGGGATTTTTTCGTATTCAGTTATCACGGATTACCGGAACGACAAATCACAAAAGTATATCCTCATCATTGTGAAATAAATGATAACTGCTGTTCCGTCATTTCCGAAAAAAATAAATTGTGTTATCGTGCCGCTTGTTACTACACTACCCGCGAACTTGTAAAGCGTTTATCTATTCCCGAAGGAAAATACATCACCTCTTTTCAATCTCGCCTCGATGACAAATGGCTGAAACCATACAGCGACAAAGTAGTGGAGCAACTGGCGAAAGAGGGAAAGAAAAAAATTCTTGTTTTCTCTCCCGCTTTTGTGGCTGATTGTCTGGAAACAATTTATGAGATCGGGGTTGAATACGAACACATATTCAAGCAGAATGGAGGAGAAAAATTGCAACTCGTGGAAAGCCTGAATGAAAATCCGAAATGGATTGAAGCGCTTAAGAAAATGGTTTGCTGATAAAAATAAATCAGAAAACGCCCCTTTAGGGATTTAAGGCAGTTGTTTTACCTTCCCCATAACCACCTCCGCAAAAGTTTTATTCTGAATTTTGCTTTCCACCCAGCTTAGAAAGTCAAACTCCTCCAGCGCTGCTTTCTCCAGTGGATTTTTCATCAGTTGTAGCAAGGTTGTTTTAAATTCCTGAAGAGCAGCGGTGTGTTCTTTTCTGCTGATTGACTTGCCCATGATTTGACCAAGGCAGTGCATCAATGCCTTTTCCACTTTAAAAAGGCGCTGACGTGTGGAAAGAAAATGAATGACACTGCGTTTCAATGAATCCAGCAATTCTTCGTCCTTGTGCAATTCATAGTGGGTAAGCAGATGGAGAATATGTGTCAATGCCTGCGCATCTTTCCTTAATTCGTTTGCGGGTTGATCCATGTTCTTTCTGATCCAGCGTAATGCTTCGTTATAGCTGCCTGCGCCAAAGAGCATATAGGCGATATTGTAATAGAGGATAATTTTATTAGTAGTAGTGTCTTGATTCACCAGTCCCTCATTTTCTTCTATCGCTTTTAAAGCCGGGAATACATTTTCAAAATCCCCAGTCCGTAAAAACATGCTTAATTCATTTATATAGGAAGATGTCCAGAATGTGGCTTTAAGTGTATGGGAAGCAATGGGATAGGAACGGATTTGCTGCAACACATTCTGCATCTCGCCATACATATTGCAGTTGGCGGGTACAAGATGCCCTATGAAAATCACTAACATATTCAATGCGAAAAGATGTTTTTTCTCCGGATACTTTAACTGATGTAAATGTGTTTCTATAAAATTACTATGCACTTTTGATATTTCGTATCCTTTAATAAAGTCCCGCTTAAAGAAATAATAAAGAGACCATATTTCATAATAAATTGTTTTTGCTTCTGCACAGGAGGCATGTTTTGAATCGCGCAAAAGAGGATGCCGTATCAGCTTTGCAATAAATAGTTGTTCCTTTTGGGTACGCATGGGTTCTGCTTCGTGAATCCTCCGTGTTATCGTGTGGTGTATTTTTCGGTAGTCATTAATGTTATTTAGTTTTTGCAGCACCGCTTCTCTTTCTTCATTCAGGTGAGGCATTCTCAAGAGCTGCGTTGCCGTGTATGGAATTCTTTCCATGTCCAATATTTCCATCAGCAATTCCCATCGTTCGTGCTCATAGGCAAGGGCTTTTGATTTGTTCAGGAATTTTATTTCTTCTTTTGCAAGTCCTTTGCTCCGCAGGATGTGTGCAATTCCAAGCAAGTTTGATAATCGGCTGTCCACGTCATTTCCTTTACTGCGAAGCGCAAGCAAACTTTCTAAAATAAGGTTATGCAAATAATGTTTTAATACTCTCAGACGCTCTTTTTTCACAATGCCTCTCCGCACTATTTTTTTTTCATTATATATTTTTTGTCTTTCCATTACATCAAACAAACGCAGGTAGTTCATGGCGCTGATATGTGGTGCACGGGCACGGGCATACAACTTAAAATACCTCTTTTCACCTTTATTCATTGCATGAATCAGGGTAAACAGAGCAGACGAAGTTTCGTTATGCATGGAACGTATTTTTAAATATAGTATAGAATAGTTGCCTGATTATTTCATGCAAATATATTGATTTATATAGCAGATAACACAAATACTCTTTACCATTAACCATCAACCATTAGCCGTTAACCATTTACTATTAGTCTCTATGCTTAGAACAATGAATTGCAGATTGATTTACTCTCTCGCTGAATAGTATTTATTTTTGGGATAACAATAACCTTTATAAATATGATATCTCTCGGACTTGAATATGCCGCTCCTCCCACCAAAAAGGAAATCCTCCAATGAAAAAAATGGAGAAAGGAGATGAACATGCTGGAAGCTGATCTGCTTAAGCGGAAAGATGCTTCAGACAAGAAGAAAAGGAAAAACAAAAAGTAAAGGTCTCAGTTCGCCAGATGGAAACAAGGCAAAAGAAGTTTAAAGCATCGGTTCTGATATATCAGAAGGCATAAAAAGAGTATAAAGCATGGGTTCGCTGATAAGCAAGGGCATAAAAGAAATTCAAACCACGAGCTTCCCGGATGGACAGGGGATAAAAGAAATTAAAGCGATGATCTTTCTGGATGGAAAGGGGGTAAAAGAAATTAAAACGATGGTCTTGCTAAATGGAAAGAGGATAAAAGAAACTCAAACGATGGTCTTTCCAGATGGAAAGGGGATAAAAGAAATTAAAACGATGGTCTTGCCGGATAGAAAGGAGATAAAAGAAGTTTTAAATATTGTTTTTCTGAATAAAAACAGGCATAAATACATCGACAATTAAATTTAATAAAAAAATGGCAATAGGACGCAAATTACCAAACAGCGATGAATCTCGCAACCTCGCCCTCACGGCAGCAAAAACCAAGAAGGATAACACAGTGCCAGCGAGCATTGTCATCACCCCAAATACGGTCGTCCGCTTAGACAGCACCCAGCCCCTGCTCTTTTCGGCTATGCAGACAAGGGCAAACACATTGCAGGCGCAGAGCGCAGCCACCCTGCTGAAAAACACGACAGAGAAACAGGCAAAAATGTTCATCTCCCATTTTATTCAGGCATTTAATAATGGGGTGGACAGAGGAATATTTCCGGCAGCGCACCGCGCCTTTTATCAATTGGATGTAAGCAGCAGCAGCGTGCCGGATATGGACACCGAAGCCCTCCTCCTCCTCTGGGGTCAGCGCCTCATCACCGGAGATGCCGCCCGCATTGCAGCAGGCGGAACTGCCATGGCAATGCCAAGCATTGCACAGGTAACCGTTCCGTACAACAGTTTCAAAGCCGCCAACATTGCGCAAAGCACCGCCAAAGATGCCTATGATAATGCGCAGGAAACAGTGAGCGATATGCGCATTAATGTGGATAACCTTATATTGAGAATATGGGACGAAGTGGAAACCGCCTTTAACGATGAAGAAATAGCAAGCAAGCGCAGGAAAGCCAAAGAGTGGGGAGTGGTATATACAGATTCATCGGCACCACCGGTAACATCCGGCATCAGCATCACTTCCGATCAAAGTACAATCAGCGGCATGCCTCTGGAAATAATTATCACCGGAAACCTTTCTGCCAGCGGAGGCACTATACTTACCACATGGGAAAGCGGACAAACCAACTCTGCCGATCTCACAGCAGGCGGCACCATTGTTTTTCAGCATGTTTATACCAGCACCGGAATAAAAAACATAACAGCTGCCGAAGTAACTGCCGGAGTGTTTGGCTTCATCTCTGCCTTGCAGATACCGAATATGAATGCAACATCCATCACGCTGGGCACTGATCTGAGTTCGGCAACAACGTTTAACTTTTATGGAAACAAAATTTCATTAACCAATATGTATGCGCTCATCACACAAATAAATGATTACGGCACCAGCGGAGGACTTCTTAATATTTCGGGAGGCACCATGCCTGTTCCCGATCCTGCTTTTCCGGCACTCATCGCACTTAGAAGCAGAGGATGGATAGTAACAACGAATTAAATGAAGCCCCCCTGCCCCCCGAAGTGGGGGGATAGGGGGCTTTTAAAACATAACCAAAATGAAAAACAAATTACAACAAAACAAAAAAGAAACCCACCTAACCCACCAAAGGGGGGAACACACACATGGTAAGCCCCCCTTCGGGGGGATGGGGGGCTTCTGGGCTTTTCTTCTTCTTCTCCTCACCCCTTTCTTTTGGAGAGGGTCTGTGGGTGAGGCCTCTGCCCAAGTTTCCCTGCCTGCCTCGTATGGCGGACCTTGGACATCATCCGCTGCTCCACCCTGGACAGGATGGCATGGGGCCATTAATTCTAATAATCCTGGATTCAATTTCGGAGATGCTACAGGCGGATCGGGTTATTTAAAGGCTACTACTGATTATATAGGCGCTTATGTTAGCTGCATTCCGGGTGCTGTTAGCTATTATGCTTACTATACTTCTAATGCTGCATTCCGAATTATTGAAGAAGAATCAGCCGATGGAACCACTTGGACAACCTTAAATGGTCCGCATGCAGTTACCGCTGGTGCTGCTCTATATACCACCCCTTTACCCTTAGCTACTACAAGGTATATCCGTATCAGAATTAGTACTACAGCAGCTGGTTTTATCCACATGGATGCGGTTAGCATTGCTAATGGAAGCGGCACCCCGTTCGCTTATTCCGCCAGCAGCGTTACTCAAAGTAATACCAGTGATATTCTGCTGCAAGGAGTGGCAACCAGCAACAATCAGATAATCGGTATTCCTATTGTTATTACAGGAAGCTGTCCGCCATCAATAGACGCAACTTCGTTTACCTTAAATACAACCGGAAGCACGGCACCCGGCACTGACATCACCACTGCCAAACTTTGGTACACTGGCACATCATCCGTATTTGCAACCACCACGCTTTTTGGCACACAGGCATCACCCAATGGGGCATTCACCATCACCGGAACCCAAAACTTACCTGCTGCAGGCACTTATTATTTCTGGCTGACGTATGATATTGCTGCCGGAGCCGTTACCAATAATTTTGTAGATGCAGAAGTTACTTCGGTAACCGTTGGCGGAAGCTCATATACCCCAAGTCCAACCACAGTTGCCGGCAATAGAAAGTTGTGGGCGTTTGCATTAAGCACATCTGCTGTCAAAACCATTGCCTCAGGGTATCAAGAGAACCTTGCTGTATGCAGTGATGCCACCGTCAAGGCTTGGGGACATAATGCCATGGGTGAATTAGGCTATGGAAATTGGATTTTGCAAAATATTCCGGTAACGACCATCGGACTCACAGGAATAATTTCTGTGGCAGTGGGAGAATATCATTCCCTTGCTCTGAAAAGCGATGGAACGGTTTGGTCTTTTGGGAATAATGACTTTGGCGGATTAGGAGATAACACGATTGTTACCAAAAACACTCCTGTGCAGGTTCACGGACCCGGCAATGTGGGCTTTCTTACAGGTATCACCGCCATTGCGGCATCAGGGTATGGTTCCATTGCCCTAAAAAGTGACGGTACGGTGTGGGCGTGGGGAAATAATGGCGGGGGCGTATTAGGCGATGGAACAATCATAGAGAGATGGACTCCCGTGCAAGTGCTGGGTCCGGGTGGCGCTGGTTTTCTTACAGGCATCGCGGCTGTAGCGAAAGGATTTAATCATGCGGTTGCCCTGAAAAATGACGGTACGGTTTGGACCTGGGGACAGAATGTAAAGAGTCAATTAGGTGATGGCACAACAACACAGCGATTGACACCCGTTCAGGTGGTAACAGGCGTCTCCGGCTGCGCCACTTATTTATGCAGCATTACGGCTGTGGCAGCGAACGGGGAGCATTCCATTGCCTTAAGAAGTGATGGAACGGTTTGGACTTGGGGATATAATCTCGTTGGCCAATTAGGCAATGGATTATCCGGTGTCGGGCAAGATAAAAGCTCCCCCGTGCAGGTGCTGGGTCCCGGTGGCGTTGGCTTTCTCACGGGTGTCATGTCTATAGGAGCCGGATACTATACTTCTCTTTTCGTGAAAAGCGACAGTACGGCTTGGGCTGTTGGAGAAAATACTATCGGTCAATTAGGAAATAACACAAGCGGAGCAGGAGTAATAAGCTCTACTCCCACACAGATGCTAGGTCCCGGTGGTGTTGGTTTTTTAACAGGTGTAGCCGCCATGTCCGGAGGATGTTGTCATACTATTGCCTTGAAAGGTAACGGATCGGTGTGGGAGACGGGACAAAATGCATCGGGTGTCCCAAGCATAACTCCCGTTCAACTTACTACGCTTTGCACGGTTTCTCTTCCAGTTGAACTCATCTACTTTAATGCCGTAGCTGAGAACAATAATTTAGTGAGATGCTACTGGAGCACCGCCACCGAAATAAACAACGATTACTTTGCTGTGGAGCGCAGCAAAGACGGCATAAATTTTTCTCAAATAGGAACCGTGAAGGGAGCAGGCAACAGCAGCATTACTACTAATTATATTTTTTATGATCATGAACCCTACAGCGGGCTTTCTTATTACCGCCTCAAACAATTTGATTATAACGGAGCATTTACTTATTCCGAGATACGCCCTGTGTATATCGGCACAATTGATCTCATTACCATTTATCCTAATCCCTCAGTAAACGGAAGCATTGAATACATAGTAGCCAGCGAAGCAGGCGGAGATGTAAGTGTAAAAGTTTATGATGTGCTGGGCAGAACAGTAATAAGCAATACCGAAACACTGGAGGGCGGAGTTGTTACAAGAAAGTTAAGCACCGCAGCTCTCAGCAGCGGAAGTTACTTATTGCAGGTAACCAATGGTGATCTTGAAAAAACACAGAAGCAGTTTGTGATAAAATAAATCTATAACGCAACATGACTTGTCCTGATATAGGTTGACACATAAAGTCAACCAAATGACCACACAAAATCAAAAAGAGGGTATTATTACGGAATACCTAACCACTGACATCAGCTACCGAGACCTGGGAGAAAAGCACGGAATTGATTTCCGTACGGTTCATCGATGGGTTCACAATTATCAGGACAAAATGAGAAACCGTAAGAAAATCATTAAGTCAGATCCCGCTTCCAAGGATCCTGAAGATGCGTTGCCGATGGATGTAAAAAAATTACAGAACGAGCTACGCAAAACCCGGCTTCTCAATGCAGTGCTCACCGAGGTGATTAACATTGCCGAGGAGGACCTTAAACTGCCCATACGAAAAAAGTATGGCACCAAGCGATCTTTAGAATAGAACAACGCAGTCCTTCCCTTAGTATTCGGGAGCTTTGTTCATTGCTTGGTTATTCGAGGCAAGCCTATTATAAACACATAAAAGCAAAAGAAAAATCTGCGCAGGGATTTATCAGCCAACGGAACAGTTCTTGCCTTGAAAATGGCTCCGAAGGGTATCCAAAAGCGAGGTAAGATAAACTCTCAGCTGATACATCATTCTGACAGAGGATTGCAGTACTGCTGCTTTCAATATGTAAACCTACTGGAAGATAATTTCATTGTTACAGTTCGTTAGTTGAAACTATGCGCTTTCAGCGCAAGACTTTCAGTTGCTACACAATTTTGTAAGTTTGCGGAATGAGTAATACCCCAAGGTATGGCAGTCATAATGTATCTCGGTTGACGGCTCATATT